>NZ_JBBNAM010000088.1:0-2409 GCF_037994425.1 Phyllobacterium sp. | reverse complement strand
GTACTACTCCAATATCCCGCTCGACATGTCCATCGGATGGGCGACCAGCAATATCGGCGAGAAAATGGAATCGGTTGCCAAGCGCGCCGACCTGTTGATGTATGAGGACAAGCGCTCGCACTACTCATCCGCCAAGAAGGCCAGCCACGCGGCAAACTAGTGTTTGAAATGGGGCCCTTCACGCGCGTCTTTGCAAGAGATGCCGCAGATTAATTACAATTGACTATGTGATTTTGTGCAAAAAGCCGTTGGCGGGGTATTTGAGTCACGCTGCTGTAACGCTTCGTAACATAGCGTCATCTTGTGATCGCGAATTTGATGCATAGGACCAACAAAAAGAAGCATTTACCCATGCAGGAATGAGCGGGCAGCAGTGGGGGGCGTAAGTCGAAATTCTATATTTGGTTGAGTTAGAATATGGGCTTAGCACTGCGGGTAGACGAATACATGATGAAAACAACTTAGAAAAAGACAGGCTAAGGCCCATCTACAACGCGCTCTCCGGAGCGCGTTTTGTTTTTTAGAAAACCAGGAACAGAACGACTTAATAGTCGATCACCTCATCAAGCGCGTAGTGTTTGACTGTCTTGCGATTTGCAATGAGTTCGTCAACCGTGGGCTTGCCGGTCATGGCTCGGGAAATTGCCAGCTTCGTCGCCTCATAATTGGTGCGGTATAGGTCCTTACGATCGAGATTCTCATCCTCGGCACATCGAGGATCGAGCCAGACCGTGATGATCATGCACAAGTCATCCGCCTCGTCCTTGGGCAGAATGCCCTCCGACAGGCAGTCAACGATCGCATCTCCCATGGCCGCCTGCACGACGCCACCCAGCAGTTCCGCGTAGGCCATGTTCTTGATCGTAACCTTGCTCGTCATCATCGTGGCGGGGCGCACCGCCTGGTTGAGATCGCGGACCACGAACATGCGCGTGTGACCCTTGACCTGGCCCATCATCGAAGCGAAGGCGTGGCCGACCGGACCGCGCACCGATCCGATTACGATTTCGGGCATGGCGTCCGTTACCTGCCCCTCCGCGGCGAGAACTGTTGCTTCACCTGTGCGAAACCAAATCTCAGACATGTACTCTCCTTGTCGATTGTGCCACGAACCTATCCGCCACTTCCTTGCCCGGTAAAGTTGAAATCAGCAAGTAGCATCATCTATCGCTTTGCGAAGAAATCCTGCCGCTGCCCTAAGGGCCAGCCGGCCCTCGTCAATACTCATGCCGGTTAACAAGACGAGGATGGCGAGCTTGACTTCGTTGCCCGCCCTGTCAAGGGCTTGTCGCGCTTCGTCATAACCGGACCCAGTTGCCTGCATGACGATCCTCACAGCGCGGGCCAGGAGTTTCTGGTTGCGCACGTTGAGATCGACCATCAGATTTTCATAGGTCTTGCCCATGCAAATCATACTCGTGGTCGTTAACATATTAAGAATGAGCTTCTGCGCGGTTCCAGACTTTAGCCGGGTCGAACCCGCGAGAACCTCGGGACCGACAACGGGACAAATTGCAATGTCAGCTATGGAAGCGATGGCCGAATTGGGATTGCAGGTTAGCGCGACAGTTGCTGCTCCGACCTGTCTCGCATAGTTGAGCCCGCCGATGACGTAAGGTGTACGTCCACTGGCCGCGATACCCACGACTACGTCGTCCGCTGTCAACGCAACCTGTTGCAAGTCGAGAACGCCGCACTCAGGATTGTCCTCGGCACCTTCTGCCGCAGTGGTGAACGCATCGACGCCACCAGCGATTAGTGCAACGACCATGCTCTCCGAAACGCTGAAAGTTGGCGAACATTCCGTTGCATCAAGAACGCCCAGCCGGCCGCTTGTACCCGCGCCGATATAAACCAGTCGGCCCCCCTTCTTGAACGCCTCAACGATCCTTTCGACCGCTTTGGCCACTTCCGGGATGACCTTCTCAACGGCGTACGCAACCGTTTTGTCTTCCTGGTTGATCCGCTCCAGGATATCGAGGGTCGGCAACAAATCAATCTGCATGGTTCGCAGATTGCGGTCTTCGGAGATCAATGCCTCCAATTCGGATAGTAAGTTTTGCTCTGTCATGAGCGCGATCTCGATTTGCTACTTGTACCAGAGCATAGGAACTGGATGCGTCAAGCTGACGAACATCATCTCATTTCGTTGGACTTGCGCACAAGCCAAAACAGGGTGATAGAAATCCTGCAAGCAGCGCGTTCCGACTCGGGATGGTCCTTAGCAACGTAAAAGCTGCGCTAGTACGATAGTTCCATAATGTTGATTACGTGATTTTCTCTTGTAGCCGCAAAGTTAAAATGTCCGGTATTTGCAAAGTAGAAATGTCGTTGTGACCACCCTCCCGCCTCTTTGTAACGAGCGACGGGAAGCAGATTTTGGGACTGATTTTGATGAGCGAGCGTGAG
>NZ_JBBNAM010000087.1:0-1232 GCF_037994425.1 Phyllobacterium sp. | reverse complement strand
TCGTGAAGTCGTTCTTCGCCGGACCTGACGATCCGGAAAAGGCGAGGGCTCCCGTCGTCAACGTGCTCATGGAGCGCGGCGCACGGGTGGTCGTCATCGCGCTCGCAGCCGCCTGGCTCGCCGCAGTGGTTCGCTTCCGCATGAGCGGATTGATGGAGGACGAAGTCGTCAGTCGCCTCATCCGCGGCGTGTTGAGCGGCGTGGTGATCCTGCTTGCCGCTGACCTGATCTGGCACATCGTCAAGGGCCTCATTAACCAGCGTATCGAACGTGCCCGGATCGAAGGCGGCGATGAAGCTGCGCTCGCCCGCAGTGGGCGGCTCATGACCTTGCTGCCGATTTTGCGCAATTTCCTTGCTGTCCTGATCGCGGGCATGGCGGTCATGATGGCGCTGTCCGCCCTTGGCGTGGCCATCGGTCCGTTGATTGCGGGCGCCGGCATTTTCGGCGTTGCCATTGGCTTTGGCTCGCAGTCCCTGGTCAAAGACGTCATCAGCGGCGTGTTCTACATGACCGATGATGCATTCCGGGTGGGAGAATATATTCAGAGCGGCAGCTACAAAGGCACCGTGGAATCCTTCAGCATCCGCTCCGTCAAACTGCGCCATCACCGTGGCCCGGTTTTCACCGTGCCTTTCGGCTTGTTGGGTGCCGTACAAAACATGAGCCGTGATTGGGTGATCGACAAGTTTTTTATCTCGGTCACCTACGATGCGGATATCGCCAAGGTCAAGAAGCTGGTTAAGGGTGTCGGCGCGGCACTTCTCGAAGATCCTGAATTCGGCCCGCAGATCCTCGAAACGGTCAAGATGAAGGGCGTCGAGGCGTTCACCGACTACGGTATCAAGCTGAGCTTTAAAGTGATGACGAAACCTGGCTTCCAGTCCACGATCCGGCGGCGCGCCTACGCAATGATCCGCGAAGCGTTCGCTCAAAATGGCATTGGATTTGCCTCACCAACAGTGCAGGTTGCCAGCAACCAGGAGGATCATTCCACCGGTGCTGCGATCGCCGCTGCAACAGATTCCATGGTTCGCAAAAAGGCTGCTGACGTGCAACTGAAATTGGTGGAGGGTGAAGGGTGAGCGAGTGAACCGCGCGACTGCAGCCTTCAGCGGGCCCTGCTGGTTTCAATGCGACCCCCAGTATGCGCACGCACGGCAACATTCCAAGGACGTACGGCACGTTCAAATTTGCTGTTGACGCACCGAAACGGTTTTCGTGTCTCAGGT
>NZ_JBBNAM010000086.1:0-30188 GCF_037994425.1 Phyllobacterium sp. | reverse complement strand
AGGCACATATGATGCACCGTTACCGCAGCCACACCTGCGCAGCCTTGCGTAAATCGGACGTTGGTTCGACTGTTCGTCTTTCCGGCTGGGTCCACCGCGTCCGCGATCATGGCGGCATTCTCTTCATTGATCTGCGCGACCACTACGGTTTGACCCAGATCGTTGCAAGCCCGGATTCGCCTGCATTCAAGCTGGCCGAAACGGTGCGCGGCGAATGGGTTATCCGCGTCGACGGCGAGGTCAAGGCCCGCACCGACGACACGATCAATCCCAATATGCCGACGGGCGAGGTCGAACTCTTCGCACGCGAGATCGAGGTGCTGTCTGCAGCCAAGGAGCTGCCGCTGCCGGTTTTCGGCGAGCTCGATTACCCCGAAGATATCCGTCTGAAATACCGCTTCCTCGACCTGCGCCGTGATACCTTGCACAAGAACATCATGGCACGCACGACGATCATCGGTGCAATGCGCCGCCGCATGGCCGAGATCGGCTTTACCGAATTCTCGACGCCGATTCTCACTGCTTCCTCGCCGGAAGGTGCACGCGATTTCCTCGTCCCGAGCCGCATCCATCCAGGCAACTTCTACGCGCTGCCGCAAGCGCCGCAGCAGTACAAGCAGCTCATCATGATGTCGGGCTTCGATCGCTATTTCCAGATCGCGCCATGTTTCCGCGATGAGGATCCACGCGCCGACCGCCTGCCGGGTGAATTCTACCAGCTCGACATCGAGATGAGCTTTGTCGAGCAGAACGACGTTCTCTCCACAATGGAGCCGGTCCTGCGTGGCATCTTCGAGGAATTCGCCGACGGCAAGCCGGTGACGCAGGAATTTCCGCGCATCTCCTACGATGTCGCGATGCGCAAATACGGATCCGACAAGCCTGACTTGCGCAATCCGATCGAAATGGAGACCGTCACCGAGCACTTCGCAGGTTCGGGCTTCAAGGTCTTTGCGAATATGATCGCCAACGACCCGAAGGTCGAAGTCTGGGCAATTCCGGCCAAGACAGGCGGGTCGCGGGCTTTCTGCGATCGCATGAATTCATGGGCACAGGGCGAGGGACAGCCCGGCCTCGGCTACATCTTCTGGCGTAAGGAAGGCGAGACGCTGGAGGGCGCAGGACCACTTGCCAAGAACATCGGTCCGGAACGCACGGAGGCAATCCGCACGCAGCTTGGCCTCGGCGAGGGCGACGCCGTGTTTTTTGTTGCGGGCGACCCCAAGAAGTTCGTCTCTTTTGCCGGCGCCGCACGCACCCGTGCCGGCGAGGAACTCAACCTCGTCGAGCGCGACCAGTTCAAGCTCTGCTGGATCGTCGATTTCCCCTTCTTCGAATGGCTCGACGAAGAGAAGAAGATTGATTTTGCCCATAATCCGTTCTCCATGCCACAGGGCGGCATCGATGCGCTGGAAAACCAGGATCCACTGACGATCAAGGCGTTTCAGTACGACATGGTCTGCAACGGCTTCGAGATTGCCTCGGGCGGAATCCGCAACCATCTGCCCGAGACGATGGTCAAGGCGTTCGAGGCGGTTGGTCACTCGCGCGAAACCGTGGAAGAGCGCTTCGGCGCCCTCTACCGGGCGTTCCAGTATGGCGCGCCGCCACATGGCGGCATGGCTGCGGGCATCGATCGCATTGTCATGCTGCTCGTCGGCGCCAAGAACCTGCGCGAGATCACGATGTTCCCGATGAACCAGCAGGCCTATGATCTTCTCATGAATGCCCCGTCGGAAGTTTCGCCGGCTCAGCTGCGCGAACTCAACATCCGCCTCAATCCGGTGAAGAAAGAGAATTAAAAACCCTTCTCAACGGATTGAAGAAAAAGGAAGCCCGGCAGTAATGCCGGGCTTTTTGTTGTCCCATGGATCCTCGGGTCAAAACCGAGGATAGCAATGCAATCGCCGCTATTCAGTCGCGCTGACGGTCACGCCGAGCGTCTTGATCAACGATTTTGGATCAGCCATCCCGCCTGCGGCAATGACGGCAAAGGGTACGGGTTTCGCCGGCAGCGCCTTGACCTCGATCGTCTTCGGATTATCGAGATAGGTGTTGACCGCTTCCGCGAGCGTTTGCGCGAATTCAGCGTTCTTGAGCTGGGTCGCGGCTATGGGAATGATCATCTTGGCCTGGTTGATCAGGTCGGAACGCTTGCCACCCTGCTGCTTGGCGACATAGTCGAGCGCTTTGTAGGTGAGCGACGCATCGTCAAAGCGAATCGCGGCGCTGTTGAAACTCAACTGTTGCATCAAGCCGAGCATCGCCATGCCCTGAGCGTCATCCGGCTTGCCTTCCATGTTCTTGGTGGCTTCCTGCAATCCCTTGATGAAATCGAGCGTGTAGCCGGAAATATCGAGCTTGATGCCAAGTGTACCGGCATTGTCTGCGACATAATCCATCTTCTCGAGATTGAGACGACCATCGGCCATGTTCCAGCTGCCGCTCATGTCGATTTTGCCAGTCAGCGTTTCATAGCCGAGCGCCTTGAGGGCATCCTTCGTCTTGGGGTCTTCTACCGCCGACAAATCCGCCTTGAAGCGTTCGACATTCGATGTGAACGTGACCGGGCTCGACGTGGTGATTGGCGAAACGGTTACGGTCAGGTTGTCTGCCGTGAAGACGTCCTTGCCCTTGGCGTTGAGGTCGAAATGCTTGATTTCGGCCTTTTCATATTGGAGGATTTTCGCCAATGGGTCGGTTGAACCTTCGGGGGGCAAGGTAATGCCTGCGAGGCTGATACCACTGACATTGATCTTGCTGTCGGGCTCGCCTTCCGGACTGAAATCGATATCCGGTATCGTCAGTGAGCCAACCTTGAACCCGCCTCCAGGCGCATCCGTCACGTCACTCAATGTCACGTCGCCAGCTTTGAAGCTTTCCTTCACGCCCGCGGTCGATACCTTCGTATCCTTCAGGATGACTGTCGAGCCATTCGTCTCGACGCTGCCATAGTCGAAGGTGCCGCCCTGTTCGGCGTAGACCGCTTTGAGGCGCGCTGCCACCGCATTTCCGTCAACCGCGTAGGCTGATCCGGCAAAGAAAACGATGAGAGCAGAGGTCGCGCCGAGGAGGCGCAGGCTGGATTTCAGATGCATTGAAGCCATGAGTTGATCCCTTCTGTTCCCACATTCGAAGCGTCCCGCAGCGGCAAAACTAAGGCGGTCCGGCGCGCACGATTGCAGCCCGAGCGCGACAAAGTCAGATTTGGTAACTGAAAGCAAGGGCCGCGCATGAAAGTACCGTCCAGCCAGCCATCTGGCTGTGATCTTGGCGAATCATTGCTTGCCCGCGAATCGGCGAGTTGATAACCCATTGACATGGGAAAAAGCGTGATTCCGCCAGACAATGGCGACGACAATGACAACAACATCGAGCCGGTCGATCTGAAGGCGGCGCTGGAAGAGCGCTATCTTGCCTATGCGCTATCGACGATCATGCATCGAGCATTGCCTGATGTGCGCGATGGGCTGAAGCCGGTTCATCGCCGTATCATGCATGCGATGCGCCTCCTGCGCCTCTCGCCCGACCAGGCCTATGCCAAGTGCGCGCGCATCGTCGGCGAAGTCATGGGCAAGTTCCATCCGCATGGCGACCAGTCGATCTACGACGCGCTTGTACGCCTGTCACAGGACTTTGCCGTGCGCTACCCGGTCGTCGACGGACAAGGCAATTTCGGCAATATCGATGGCGATAATCCGGCGGCGATGCGCTACACCGAAGCGCGGATGACCGATGTCGCGATGTTGCTCTTGGAAGGCATCACCGAGGACGCAGTCGATTTCCGGCCGACTTATAATGAAGAGGACGAGGAACCGATCGTCCTACCGGGTGCGTTTCCAAATCTTCTCGCCAATGGTTCGTCGGGCATTGCCGTCGGTATGGCGACGTCGATTCCGCCGCACAATGTTTCCGAGCTTTGCGCAGCTGCGCTGCATTTGATTAAGCATCCGGACGCGACCGTCGAGCAACTGATGTCCACGGCTGAGGAAGAAGACCCGCTCAAGACCATGGTCCGCGGGCCGGATTTTCCGACCGGCGGCATCCTTGTCGAAACGCCGGACGCTATTCTTGACGCCTATAAGACCGGTCGCGGCGGCTTTCGCCTGCGCGCCCGCTGGCAGGTCGAGGACCTGGGCAGAGGCACCTGGACCATCATCATCACCGAAATTCCCTACCAGGTGCAGAAATCGCGGCTGATCGAGAAGATCGCGGAACTCCTGATCGCCAAGAAATTGCCGCTGCTCGACGATGTTCGCGACGAATCCACCGAGGATGTACGCGTGGTGCTTGAACCCAAGAGCCGCAGCGTCAATCCGGATATCCTGATGGAATCGCTGTTCAAGCTCACGGAGCTCGAAACGCGCTTCCCCTTGAACATGAACGTGCTGTCGAACGGCAAGGTGCCGAACGTCTTGTCCTTGCGCGACGTTTTGAAGGAGTGGCTTGAACACCGCAAGGACGTGCTGATCCGGCGGTCACGGCACCGGCTCGGCGAGATCGAGCGCCGTCTCGAAATTCTCGGCGGCATGCTGATCGCTTACCTCAATATCGATGAGGTCATTCGCATCATCCGCGAGGAAGACGAGCCGAAGCAGGAGATGATCAGGCGCTTCGAACTGACCGACGTTCAGGCCGAGGCGATCCTGAATATGCGGTTGCGTTCGCTGCGAAAGCTTGAAGAATTCGAGATCCGCAAGGAATTTGACGGCCTCAGCGCCGAGAAGCGCGAAATCGAACAACTCCTCGGCTCGGAGCCCAAGCAGTGGCAGACGATTGCTTGGCAGATCTCGGAAATGCAGAAGAAATATGCGCCGGATACGCCGCTCGGCAAGCGCCGCACCACGTTCGCCGAGGCGCCGCAGCATGACCTGACCGACATTCACCACGCGATGATTGAGAAAGAACCGGTCACCGTCGTCGTTTCCGAAAAAGGCTGGTTGCGCGCCATGAAGGGGCATCTTGCCGATTTCTCTGCACTGACCTTCAAGGAAGGCGACAAGCTCAAGCTTGCCTTCCATGCCGAGACGACCGATCGCATTCTTGTTCTGACCACAGGCGGCAAGTTCTACACAATCGGCGCAAACAGCCTTCCAGGTGGACGAGGCCATGGCGAACCGATCCGCATCATTGTCGATATGGAGAACGACCAGGACATCGTCACCGCATTCGTGCACAGCCCCGAGCGCAAGCTCCTTCTTTCGTCGCTTGTCGGCAATGGTTTCGTGGTGCCGGAAGCCGACGTCATTGCCAACACCCGCAAGGGCAAGCAGGTGATGAACGTCAAGGCGCCGGATGAGGCGCGGCATTGCGTTCCCGTCACCGGCGACACGGTGGCAATTGTTGGCGAGAATCGCAAGATGCTGGTGTTCCCGCTCTCGGAAGTGCCGGAATTGGGCCGCGGCAAAGGCGTTCGCCTGCAGCGTTATAAGGATGGCGGCGTTTCGGATATCCGCATCTTCGCCATGGAGCAGGGGTTGACCTGGCAGGACGCTGCCGAGCGCACATTCAGCCGCAGCAAGGATGAACTCCTTGAGTGGATCGGGCCGCGCGCCACTGCGGGGCGGATGGTGCCGAAGGGTTTTCCGCGTTCCGGCAAGTTTGCGTGATCGATACGACCAATCAATTCGTTTATAAACGAGAATGATCTCTCGCGTATTGACGTCGAGCAACCACTCGTATAAATGAGAGAGAACGTTCTCTCTCATTTGGTTGTTCGATGGTTGATCAAGTCCTGCCGAAGCAGGCAGCGGGTATGTCCGACGTTGATGCGGACGAGTCCCGGTGCTTCGTGGCCAAGCTATTCGGAAAGCGCGCCCGCAATCGCGAGGCGCAGGAGGAGCGTATCCTCAACGCCGCGATGACTTGTTTCATACGCTCCGGCTTCCGCGGCGCCTCGATGAACGAGATTTGTTCCGAAGCCGGCATGAGCCCCGGGGCGCTTTATCGCTATTTCCCGTCCAAGGAAGCGATCATCGAAACCATTGCGGCAATGCATCGCCGGCAGAGTGCCGAAATCCTCGATCGCATGCTGCAATCGAGCGACATCATTGATGCGATCACACAGGTCGGCATCGACCATGTTCGCAAGATGTCGTTGAATTATAGCGGTCCCGGGCCCGCTGATTCGAGCGCGCGCCTTTTTGTCGAGGTGCGAGCCGAAGCGATGCGCAACGAAACGGTCGCGGCGACCTGCGAACTTCACGAAGGGCTGATGCGCGAGAAGCTGCTTGCTGCCCTCGAGGCCGCCAAGGCACGCGGCGAGATCAATCCGATTGCGGAAATGGAGTTGGTCGTCGTTTCCTTGGCCGCAATGGGTGAGGGGATCATCATGCGCAATTTTCCCTCGCAAGGCGTTCCAGTCGAAGCGCTGGAACCGGTTTTCCGGGCGCTGGCTGAATCCATGCTGCGCCCTACAAGATCCACGTTTTAGTTATCGCTCCCAACTCGAGTTTTCCGATGAGCCCCCACAGCAAAAAAATTCTGGTTTACATGGCTCTCGTCTTGAGCCTTTCACCCTCCATGATCGTGAGTGGACGGGCCGAAGAAAGAGCCGTTGCCGCGGTCGCTGAGGCAAAGGCGCCGGTCATCAATGTCATTCCGGCCGGCAACAGCGAGATGGTTTCGACCATTACCGTGAACGGTACTATCGTGCCACGCCAGGAAGTTGCTGTCGGAACCGACGTTGCCGGCTTGCTGGTGCTGGAACTCAATGCCGACCAGGGCGATGTGGTCAAGGAGGGCGATATTCTTGCCCGCCTGGACAAATCGGCACTCCAGATCCAGCTTGCGCAGATCGAGGCGCAACGCGCGCAAGCCGACGCCTCCATTTCCCAGTCAGAGGCCCAGATCGTCGATGCGCAGATTGCGGTTCGCCAGGCCATGGAAGCGCTTGAGCGGGCGCGTGCCCTTTCCAGCAAGGGCATAAATTCGAAAATGGAACTCGATAACGCGACCAACGCGCATGACAGCGCTAATGCCCGCCTCAACACGGCGCGCCAGGCCCTGGTCGCCACCCAGTCGCAGTTGCAGCTCGTCGCAGCACAGAAGCGCGACGTCCTGTTGCGACTCCAAAAGGCAGACGTGAAGGCGCCGACAGGCGGCGTGGTCCTCAGTCGCAACGCGCTGCTTGGCGGTATCGTATCCTTCAATGCGGGTCCGCTGTTCCGCATTGCCCGCGACCAGGATTTCGAAGTCGCGGCCAGTGTTCCCGAAGTCGATTTGCCTCGCATTAAGGAGAAGATGCCGGTTTCGGTGCGCGTCTCAGGTATGGACGAGCCGGTGGCAGGGCGCGTCCGGCTGATCTCACCTGAAATCAACGCGAGTTCGCGTCTTGGTTCGGTAAAGATCGCCCTCGAAAAGAATCCGGCGATCAGGCCCGGCAACTTCGCCCGAGCCGTGATCGAACTCACACGACGCGACGGCATCAACGTCCCTCTTTCCGCCGTGGTTTACCATGGCCGTTCGGCGTTGGTGCAGGTGGTCAAGGACGGCGTCGTGGAGAGCCGGAAGGTGGAACTCGGTATTCGCAACGATCGTGCTGTCGAAATCCTGCAGGGACTGGCTGAGGGCGAGGAAGTCGTGGCACGCGCTGGCACGTTCGTTGCCAATGGCGACCATGTGACTCCGGTTCGCGTAACCGATGAGGCAACAGGGGCCGTCAAATGAACTGGAACATTTCCGCCTGGTCGATTCGAAACCCGGTCCCCTCGATCCTTCTTTTCGTCGTGCTGGTTGTCCTCGGCCTGATGGCCTTTGCAAAACTGCCGATCACGCGGTTTCCCAACATTGACGTGCCGCTGATATCGGTCTCGGTGACTGATCCAGGCGTTGCGCCGACCGAACTTGAAACACAGATCGCCAAGCGCGTCGAAGACTCCGTCGCGAATATAACCGGCGTCAAGAATGTCACCACGAACCTTACCGAAGGCAATTCGACAACCCTTGTCGAGTTCCGCCTCGAAGTTGATACGCAGAAGGCGCTCGATGACGTAAAAGATGCTGTTTCGCGCATTCGGGACGACCTGCCGGCGACCATCAAGGAGCCGATCATCAACTCCGTCGATGTCGAAGGCTCGTCGATCCTGACTTATGCGGTCTCGGCCCCGACCATGACCTCGGAAGAGCTGTCCTGGTTCGTCGATGACAAGATCATTCGCGATATCCAGGGCCTGAAAGGCGTTGGCCGGGTAGAGCGCTATGGTGGCGTTACCCGTGAGATACGCGTTTCGCTTGATCCTGACCGCCTGACGGCCCTAGGCGTGACGGCCTGGGACGTCAATCGGGCGCTGAAATCCATGAATGCCGATCTGACCGGCGGTCGCGGCGATCTCGGCACGATGCAGCAGACTATTCGCACACTTGGCGCATCGCGTACGCTCGACGATTTGCGCGCCGTTGAAATTCCGCTCGCTGGCGGCCGCTCCGTGCGCCTCGATGCCCTAGGTACCGTGAGCGATGCCTATGAGGAACCGAAATCATTTGCTCGGGTCAATAACCAGACCGTGGTTTCGCTCGGTGTCTTTCGCGCCAAGGGGGCCAGCGACACGGATGTCTATGCGCTGGTGCAGGCGCGCATGGACCAGCTGAAGGCGAAGTATCCTGACGCGCGGTTCAATATCATCGACAACTCTGTGAACTACACCTACGGCAATTATGAATCGGCGATGAGTTCGCTCGTGGAAGGCGCGCTGCTGTCGATCGTGGTGGTCTTCCTGTTCCTTCGGAATATTCGCGCGACGCTGATCGCGGCCATCGCCTTGCCCCTGTCGGCTATACCGACATTCTGGGCCATCGACATGATGGGCTTCTCGCTCAATCTCATCAGTCTGCTTGGCATCACCCTCGTCACCGGGATCCTCGTCGACGATGCGATCGTGGAGATCGAGAACATCGTCCGCCATATGCGTTCGGGCAAATCGCCTTACCGGGCATCGCTTGAAGCCGCCGATGAAATTGGTCTCGCGGTGATTGCCATTTCGGTCACGATCATTGCGGTGTTCGCGCCTGTCAGTTTCATGAGCGGGATCGCCGGGCAGTATTTCAAGCAGTTCGGTCTTACCGTCGCAGTCGCTGTGTTCTTTTCGCTCTTGGTCGCCCGATTGCTCACACCAATGATGACCGCGTATCTCCTGAGAGATGGCAAGAGCCTTCACCATGGCGATAAGGAAGCCGGCTGGATCCGCGCTTACACCCGCTTTCTCGCCGTTACCCTGCGCTATCGCTGGTTGACGTTGATCAGCGGCATCGCGCTTTTCGCACTCGCCATCTGGGCCATGGGTTTCCTGCCGTCCGGATTCGTGCCGCCGCAGGATGAGGCGCGCGTTGCCGTCAGTCTCGAATTGCCACCCGGCGCCCGAATCGACGAGACGCTGCGGGTAACCGACGAGGCATCTTTGAGGGTGCGGGAGATTCCGGAGGTCCAGCAGACCTATGTCACCGGTGGCGCTTCGCCAACCGGATCGCTCGACACGCGCCGTGCTACCATGATCGTCAAGCTCAGCCACAAGAGCGAACGTCACCGGACGCAGAAACAGATCGAAGTCGACATCTTTAACAAGCTTTCAGAAGTGCCTGATCTGCGTGCAAATTTCGTCAATGATCGTGGTGAGCGCGAATTCGCCGTTGGGGTTATAGGCAGCGATGGCGACAAGGTCAGCGAACAGGCCCGCCTGTTGCAGAGCGCGATGACGGCGACTGGCAATTTCCAGGCAGTATCCTCGACCGCCGCCCTCGACCGGCCGGAAATCATCGTGACGCCGCGCATGGACAAGCTGGCGGAACTTGGGATTTCGACCTCGCAAGTCTCTGACGCGCTGCGCGTTGCCACTCTTGGCGACCTCGATGCCAATCTTGCGAAATACACCATCGGCGACCGGCAGATTCCGATCCGCGTCCAGCTGACCGAAGAGGCGCGCCGCGATCTGTCCATCCTCAGCACGCAAACCGTGACGACACCGGCGGGGGTTGTTGTGCCGCTTGAATCCATCGCCGATATCAGTTTCGGTCAGGGACCTTCATCAATCGAGCGCTTCAATCGCGAAAGGCGTGTCGTCGTCGGAGCCAATATGGCTGGCGGCAAGGAGATCGGCGAGGGATTGGACATCGTCAAAAATCTGCCGGCCGCAAAATCCATGCCCGAGGGCGTGCGCATTCAGGAAACGGGCGACGCCGAAGTCATGGGCGAAGTGTTCGCCGGGTTCCGCGATGCGATGATCATGGGATTGATGCTCGTGTTCGTCGTCCTCATCCTATTGTTCGGCAGCATTTTCCACGCTTTCACGATCCTGATGTCGCTGCCGCTATCAATCGCCGGTGTTGCCGTTGCGCTGTTGCTGACCAATAATTCCGTGTCGATGGCGGTCGTCATCGGTATCTTGATGCTGATGGGCATCGTCACCAAGAACGCCATCATGCTCGTCGACTTCGCTGTCGAGGAGGTCAAGCATGGCGTTGCCCGTAACGAGGCGATCATCGATGCCGGACGCAAGCGCGTCCGACCCATCGTGATGACGACGATCGCAATGTCTGCCGGCATGCTGCCCGCTGCGATGGCTTTCGGTGACGGCGGCGAATTCCGCGCGCCTATGGCAATCGCGGTGATTGGTGGTCTGCTGGTGTCGACGGTCCTGTCGCTCGTATTCGTTCCGTCATTCTATACGATCATGGACGATGCCAGCCATTGGATGGGCCGCGCCTTCCATTGGTCCTTCCGCCCGAACAAGCCGGACGAGGCAGATGCCACGCCTCATGGCGTTGACGCGGTTTCATTGCCCGCGTCGCGCCGGATCATTGCCGAAGCGGCGGAGTAGATGGTCTCAAACCGGATGCCTTAGCGCTCTCAGCCGCGCCATCCGCCGCGTGTGGTACATTTGCCAGAGCGAGTGGCAGACGAGCGCGGTGATGATGATCAGCCCGCCGACGAGGGTCGGATCACTCGGCCTTTCCGAAAAGATCATCCACACCCAAATAGGTGTCAGCACGGTTTCTAGCAGATAGAACATCGCCACTTCCGGTCCGGAGATGAATTTCGGGCCGGTGGCGAGGCAGAGAAACGCAAGCGTCGTCACAACGGCGCCGTTGAAGATGATCCAGCCGGGCACCGCGACCGAATAGCCGTTCTGCGTCACCATGAAGGCCGCGACCGCCATGGGCAATGCGGTGCCGATGATCGCGACAAATCCCATGTCCTTGCCCGATGACCGGCTTACGGTAATGGCGGATGACAGGATGAAGGTGGAGAGCAGCGCCACCAGATCACCAAAGACATGACCCGAGGAAAGCCCTTCGCGGACAATGATGCCGACGCCGATCAGCATGAAGAACATGGCGATAAATGTAGCGGTTTTCGGCCGTTCCTTCAGGAATATCCAGGATAGGAGTGCCGAAAAGACGGTATTGAATGCAAGGATAAAAACGAGGTTGGCCGTCTTGGTATTGTAAACGGCGATCATGAAGGTGATAGAGGTAAAGCCGTAGAGGCCGGCCACCAGATAGCCAACGGGGCCAGGAACAATCGGGCGCCGCTTGCCGGTCGCGAGGCTCCAGATCGCCCAGATAATGAATGCGCTTACGAAGGTTGTTGCGCTGCGCAGCAAAAGTGTCGACCAGGTCTCACCCTCGCCAAGCCGCAACAATGGAATATCGGCGGTCAGGATGAGGCCACCAAGGCCGGTGATAAGCAAACCCTTGCGATGGTCGAGGTGAAGCTGTGACATGCGGCGTTTCCGATATTTTATTTGCCGCATGCCAGGGCAGTGATAGGGCAGGCTGAGTTAGGCTTGACGCTCCCACCCCTTGGGACCGAGATGTTCCTGGGGCTTATAGCGAATCTTGTATTGCATCTTTCGCGACCCCGCCACCCAGTAGCCAAGATAGACGTGGGGCAGACCAGCGGCGGCGGCGCGCTGGATATGGTCGAGAATCATGAATGTCCCGAGCGAACGGCTCGCATGCTCCGGATTAAAGAACGAATAGACCATCGACAGCCCATCGCCCATCACATCAGTCAGCGCCACCGCAATGAGCTCGCCCTCGCCTTTCTTGGTGATGAAGGAGTCCGGACCGCGCCGCCGATATTCGATGATTTGCGTCGGTACATGCGTGTCTTCCACCATCATCGCGTAATCAAGCACCGTCATCTCCGACATGCCGCCCTTGTTGTGGCGGGCATCGAGATAGTGCCGGAAAAGGGAATACTGCTCAGTGGAAGGTTCGGCATGATGAATATTGCCGAGGAGATCGCGGTTTCGGTTCCATACGCGGCGCATGGACTTGTCCTGCCTGAACTCGCCGGCAAGGATGCGCACCGAGACACAGGCGCGGCAGTTTTCGCAGGCAGGGCGGTAGGCAATATTCTGTGAGCGCCGAAACCCGCCTTGCGTCAGAAGATCATTAAGCTCACTCGCCCGACCGCCGACAAGATGCGTGAAGACCTTCCGCTCGAGTTGCCCCTCCAGATAGGGACAGGGCGAGGGTGCTGTCAGGAAGAATTGTGGTGACTGCTGTGGTTGGTGCGTCATTCCATGCCCTGAGACGGTCTGCAATACCTATAGAATCGTATGACCATCCGAAACGTCAATTGAATTATATTGCATTCAGCAGTGAATGTCTTCGGCGAGATATTATCACTCTAGTTTGTGCCACAAGGAGAGCCGGTCCAAGTGTGACTGACAGCATCGAATCTGCCGTCCTTGGATGCACCCCAGCGTCCATTGAATTCCCTGTAATCATCGGAAAAATGCACATCAAGGCGGCCAGTGCCGTACTTGTCGGTCCAGATCAGCGACCTGGAGGTTCCGTTGCCGTCTTCCTTTTCGGTCAGCGTTCCGACAAGGCGGCCGGTGGAGTCAGCGGCTTCATAGGTGCCGTTGATGTGCCCTGTCTTATCGACATTCAGGACCGTCTCGACATCGCGATAGGCGCCGCTTGAAATCATTTCGCCGCAATATCGCCCGGCGGGCGAAGAGGCTATGCCTGCCACGGTGCCGAGCCCATAGAATGATAGCGCCGCGAGCGCGAGCGCAGATAAACGTAGCTTCATCATCTTGATATCCTGAAAAAGGCCCTCGGGAGAGAGGGCCTTGAATTAGTTTCGGCCCATGAACTGAGCCATGGAGTTAGCTGTAAGCGCGGACGACAACCGTCCCCAGAAGAAGGTCGTGCACCGTGCGCTTGCGGTCGAGGAAAAAGGTTGCGAGCAATATGAGCGGCGTCAAAACCACGTTGAGGCCCCAGAAAAGCACCGTATGGACGATAGCGAGCAGGCCATCGACTTTCTGGCCATCGAGGCGTTCGAGCTTGATACCCATCATCTGCATGCCCTTGGTTGCCTGGCGTTGGCCGCCAAGCGTCGTTGCAACATAGGCGAGGGCTACCGCCGGGAACATGATGCCATAAAGCGTCCAGCCAAGACCGAGGGTAGCGACACCGAGAATCGCGATGAGGATGGCAACCGGAATGCACAGCAAGAAAACGATCACATAGTCGATCAGGAAGGCGAAGGCCCGGCTCGTCCGCACGCCCTGATAGAGGCGCCAATCATCGAGGCGGCTGGTTACAATTTCGCCATCAAGCGTTTTGGTGTTCATTTCGTTTTCCGTTTCAAACCGGCCACAGAATGCCGTTGCGCTGAAATTGGGAACTCGGGAATGAAAAATCAAGGAGCGATCAGGCGCGGGCTTTCAGCCGCTCGGCGACGATCGGCGCAAAATACGTGAGAATTCCGTCGCAACCGGCGCGCTTGAACGCGAGCAGCGTTTCCATCATCACCCGCTCTTCGTCGATCCAGCCGTTGGCGCCCGCCGCCTTGATCATCGTGTATTCGCCGGAAACCTGATAGGCGAAGGTCGGCATTGCAAAGGCATCCTTCAGCCTGCGAATGATGTCGAGGTAGGGTAGACCGGGTTTGACCATCAGCGAATCCGCACCTTCTGCCAGATCCTGCTCGGCCTCGCGTACCGCCTCGTCCGTATTGGCGGGATCGATGTAGTAGGTCTTCTTGTCGCCCTTGAGCCGGCCGGACGTTCCGATGGCCTCACGATAGGGACCGTAGAAAGCGGAGGCAAACTTTGTCGCGTAGGCCATGATGGCGACATCCTGGAAACCGTTCTGATCCAACGCCTCGCGGATGGCGCCGATACGGCCATCCATCATGTCCGATGGCGCGATGATATCCGCGCCGGCGGCCGCCTGAAGCACAGCTCCCTTGGTGATCTGCTCGACGGTCTCGTCATTGACGATAATTCCATCACGCAGAATTCCGTCGTGGCCGTGGCTTGTGAAGGGATCAAGGGCGACGTCCGTGATCATGCCGATTTCCGGCACCGCATCCTTGATCGCACGGGTCGCGCGATTGATCAGATTGTTGGGATCGAGAATGCCCGAACCCGTCTCGTCGCGCAGGGCCGGGTCGATATTGGCGAAGGTGGCGATCGCTGGAATGCCGAGTTTCGCCGCCCGTTCAGCCTCGCGCACCGCCATATCGACCGAAAAACGCTGGACGCCCGGCATCGCGCCGATATCTTCACGCAGGTTCACCCCCTCGCAAAGAAAGATCGGCCAGATCAGGTCGTTCACAGTCAGCTGGTTTTCCTGGACGAGCCGCCGCGACCAATCCGCCTTGCGCATGCGCCGCAAGCGACGACCTTGCGTGATTTCATCAACGGTCCGGCCAGCAGGGCCCGCAAAAGCTGGGTGTTTGTTCATGTTTACCTTGACCCCACCAGGGTGGACATTTCCTCTGTTTGTAATGTTTCTAACAGGGAACAGGCTGTGGACCAAGATATTAGGGGTCGTGTGGGATCCATTGACGCGGCACACTCGAGTTTCCTAACGTTGCAGGCTCAAGCTCGGAGGGGCGCATGGAAATCGACTTTGGCGGGGCAGGCGAGATCCTGTTCGAGAGGCGCGGCAAGGCAGGGCTTGTCCGCCTAAGCCGGCCCAAGGCGCTCAATGCGCTGACGCGGACCATGGTCAATGCGCTGCATCGTGCTCTTATTGCCTGGTCGACCGATCCCGATGTCTACTGCGTCGTTGTCGAGGGCGAGGGGCGCGCGTTCTGTGCGGGAGGCGATATCCTTGCTGTCTATCATGCTGGCAAGGCCAGCGAGCCGCTCTATGAATTCTTTGCCGACGAATATCGTCTCAATGCTTATATCCGTCATTTTCCTAAGCCCTATATTTCACTCATCGACGGTATCGTCATGGGCGGCGGGGTTGGAATTTCGGTCCACGGCTCGCACCGTGTCGTCACGGAGAACGTCCTTTTCGCCATGCCGGAGGTCGGCATCGGCTTTTTTCCCGATGTCGGCGGCAGCGCATTCCTTCCACATCTGCCCGAACATTTCGGCACTTATCTTGCCTTGACCGGCAATCGTATCCGGCAGGGAGATTGCCTGCAAAGCGGGATCGCGACCCATGCGATCAAGGCCGAGGACAAGGAGAGAGTAAGGCGCAGCCTGATCAGGACGGGCAAACCCGAGGTAGCTTTGCGGGGAAAAACCATCAATCCGGACTATGAAACACCGGAGAAAACGCGCGATATGATCGGCGTGCTCTTCGATTCGAAAACCCTGGGCGGCTGTCTTATCCGACTTGCCGCCTCAGGTGTTAATGGAAACGAATGGGCGCAGCAGATCCTTGATCTTATCAAGACCCGCTCGCCGACCAGCCTGCACGTCACGTTCAGGCAGATCGCCGAGGGCGGACATCTTGAGATGGATCAGTGTATGCAGATGGAGTACCGGATATTGTCGCGTATGCTTGAGAACCATGATTTTTACGAAGGTGTCCGTGCGCTTCTGGTCGACAAGGACAACGCGCCCGTATGGCAGCCAGCGTCCATCGACGATGTCACGCCCGAGCTGGTGGGGGCCTATTTTGCCCCCCTTGGTGACCGTGAACTGAAGCTGGCATGAGCGAGAGGCCGACGCATCTGCCATTTGACCCGACGATCGCGCAACTGGGCTTTGTCTGGTTTCTGCGCCTTGTCGCCATCTATTGCCTGGTCGCGGGAGTGGGGTATTGGGCCCAGATCAGCGGCTACTACGAGGGCATGCTTTGGCGCTTCGACCTCATGCCGTGGCAATGGAAAGTGGCGTCCGTATCGCTTGCTGTGCTTTATCCGGTTGCATCGACAGGGCTTTGGATGATGGTGTCGTGGGGTCCGGTCATCTGGTTTGTCGCAGCGCTCGGCGAAACGTTGATGTTCACCACCTTCTCCAGATACTTCTTCTATAAGCCGCAGGTCGCCGTCATTCACGGCAGCGTGGCACTTGTCTATATCGCGTTCAGAATCCTGCTATTCGTCCAGAAGCGCCGGCAGGCGAAACCCAGGCGTTAGAGCGTTTTTTTAGATGCCGGTGTAAGTCTTCATTAAGCCTGAAATTGATTGAGCCAAGGTAAGGTACTGTTAAGTCTGTGTTTTAAGTCGAATTTTATGCGTATTCGATAGTGTTGCCTCAACGGTGAGAAAAATACACCGAAACAACAGCGAGGCAGATATTATGAACAACACTCAGAGAAAATCTGGTGAAAACCAGCGTTCGACACCCAGTGATACTGCGTTGCGAACTCTTTATCTTGAAGCACTTCAGTTGGTCGAAAGATTACATCGGCGGTTGCTTGACGTGGTCAAGGATGAATTCGACCGCAATGGCCGCAGCGACATTAATGCGATCCAGGCATTGCTGCTTTTCAACATCGGCAATGCTGAACTGACGGCTGGCGAGTTGCGCAGCCGCGGCTACTATCTCGGCTCGAATGTTTCTTACAATTTGAAGAAACTCGTTGAGCTTGGCTTCATCTCGCACGAACGTTCTCGCACGGATCGCCGCTCCGTTCGCGTCAGCCTGACGGAGAAAGGCACGGAAGTAGCCGAACTGGTGGCGGGTCTCTACGAACGCCATATTGCATCGATCGAACATGTCGGCGGCATCAAGGCGGAGGAATTCCAGTCAATGAACAAGGCTCTGCAGCGCCTCGATCGCTTCTGGAACGATAGCATCGCCTATCGTATGTAGGTTTAGCTGTGTCTGCACCCAAAAGCCCGGCTTCGCTCCCGCGAGGGCGGGCTTTGAGAATTGTTCTGTTAGCATTGGCAGGTCCTGCACACGTCATGGTACCGCCAGTCATCAATCCGCCATAATGGCGTGGAAATCGACGAAGTCATTACACGCTCAGCGAAAATGCAAGCAGACAGCCGGAGAGGTCCTGGTCAGCATCACGATTGCGCGATCAGTGTTAAAGCTGCTGTTTGTTAAAGTTGTTGCTGATAATTTTGGAATATCGTAACCGCTAATCTTGCGTTGCAGGTGGCATCGGCCGCAGAACTTCCAAGGGTTGGACAAAATATGAAGAAATTCGGATCATCAGCACTTGATCGCCGCGCGTTCTTGCGAGGTGTTGCAACTGCTGGTTTCGCCGCTGCGACAACGTCGGCATTCGCGCAGCAGACCGATATTGGTGAAATCCTGGCCGCGCCGCGCCGCGGAAATTGGGATGATCAGTTCGACGCGCGCTCGGCGAGCAAAGGCAAGGTGGCAAGTTTCCAGCCGATTGCGAGTCCCGAAACCGCGTCATTCATCGAGAACGCCATCAATACCTATAGCCAGATCGTCAGCAACGGCGGTTGGCCGTGCGTCGATGCCACAGTAAAGTTGCAGCTTGGCGTCGTCGATCCGTCTGTTGCCGCGATGCGCAAACGCCTGATGGTCGCCGGTGATCTTTCGGAGAGCGCCGGCATTTCCAATTCGTTCGACACCTATGTTGATGCCGCTGTGAAGCGCTTCCAGGCACGGCACGGTCTTCCGGCCGATGGTGTGATGGGCCAGTATTCCCTGGCTGCGATGAATGTGCCGGCGGACATCCGTCTCGGCCAGTTGCAGACTAATCTCGAACGCGTGCGCACACTGGCGACGACCGACCAGGGGCCGCGCTATGTCATGGTCAATATTCCCGCTGCCCAGCTTGAAGCGGTGGAGGGCGGTCGCGTCGTCCAGCGCCATACGGCAATCGTCGGCAAGATCGACCGCCAGACGCCGCTTCTCGATTCAAAGATCCACGAGGTCATTCTCAATCCTTACTGGACCGCGCCGAAATCGATCATCGAAAAAGACATTATTCCGCTGATGCGCAAGGACCCGACTTACCTGACGCGCAACAAGATTCGCCTGTTCGACCAGCAGGGTCAGGAAGTTCCGCCGGAACAGGTCGATTGGAATACGGATGAAGCCGTCAAGCTGATGTTCCGTCAGGACCCGGGCAAGATAAACGCCATGTCGTCGACGAAGATCAATTTCCCGAATCCTTACGCCGTTTACATGCACGACACGCCGCAGCAGGGTGTTTTCAACAAGTTGATGCGCTTCGAATCTTCCGGTTGCGTACGCGTCCAGAACGTGCGCGATCTCAACGTATGGTTGCTGCGCGATACGCCCGGCTGGGATCGCCAGACCATGGAAGCGACGATCAAGACCGGCGTCAATACGCCGATCAACGTCAGCAATCCTGTCCCGCTGCATTTCGTCTATGTTACGGCGTGGTCGACAGGCGATGGTGTTGTCCACCTGCGTGACGATATCTACGAGCGCGATGGTCAGGCAGCCCTGTCGATCGGCACGAACACCTGACGAATTGTTCCTTGCAATTCCTTGCAAAGACCGCCTTCGGGCGGTCTTTTTGTTTATGGCGGTGGCATCGGATTTGGTGTGGATGCACGGGGGAGAGAGACCGACAATGACCGAGGCACAACATTAGCGATGACCATGGCGGTTTCCGGCTATTGCTTTTCGCCTCCCGGCCATTGGCCTTGCTGATTTAAGTATGATAATGCGCCCCAATCACGTAAATATTCCCACCGGCCAATGAGGTTGAGACACCATGTCGAATGCAGATACCTTTTTCAACGCATCGCTCGAACAGATTGATCCGGAGATCTTCGGCGCAATCCGCAAGGAACTTGGTCGTCAGCGGCACGAAATCGAGCTGATCGCCTCGGAAAACATCGTCTCCCGCGCCGTGCTCGAAGCCCAGGGCTCGATCATGACCAACAAGTACGCCGAAGGTTATCCGGGCAAGCGCTATTATGGCGGCTGCCAGTTCGTCGACATTGCCGAAGAACTTGCGATCGAGCGTGCCAAACAGTTGTTCGGTTGCGAATTTGCCAATGTCCAGCCAAACTCCGGCAGCCAGATGAACCAGGCCGTGTTCCTGGCGCTGCTGCAGCCTGGCGATACGTTTATGGGTCTTGATCTCAACTCGGGCGGCCATCTAACCCATGGTTCGCCGGTAAACATGTCCGGCAAGTGGTTCAACGTCGTTTCCTATGGTGTGCGCGAGGACGATCACCTCCTCGACATGGATGCCATTGAGAAGAAGGCGCATGAGACCAAGCCGAAGCTCATCCTTGCGGGCGGCACCGCATATTCGCGGGTTTGGGATTGGCAGCGTTTCCGCCAGATCGCCGATTCCGTTGGCGCCTATCTCATGGTCGACATGGCGCATATTGCGGGACTTGTCGCGGCCGGTGTCCATCCGTCACCGCTGCCGCACGCACACGTTGTCACCACAACAACCCATAAGTCGCTTCGTGGCCCGCGCGGCGGCATGATCCTCTGCAACGATCCGGAGATCGCCAAAAAGATGAATTCGGCGGTGTTCCCCGGCTTGCAGGGTGGACCGCTGATGCACGTCATCGCTGCCAAGGCCGTCGCCTTTGGTGAAGCGTTGAAGCCCGACTTCAAGACATACGGCAAGAACGTTGTGACGAACGCGCAGACTCTCGCCGAGACGCTGAAGAAGAACGGGCTCGATATCGTTTCCGGCGGAACCGACAACCATCTGATGCTTGTCGACTTGCGTCCGAAGAATGCGACCGGCAAGCGTGCTGAGGCTGCGCTCGGCCGTGCCAACATCACCTGCAACAAGAACGGTATCCCCTTCGACCCGGAAAAGCCGTTCGTAACTTCCGGGGTCCGTCTCGGCACGCCGGCAGGAACGACGCGCGGTTTCGGCCCGGCGGAATTCACCGAAATCGGCAATCTGATTTCGGAGGTGCTGGATGGCCTCAAGGTCGCCAACTCCGACGAGGGCAACGCGGCCGTGGAAAAAGCCGTACAGCAGAAGGTCGTTACATTGACTGAGCGCTTCCCGCTCTATCCGTACCTCGGCTAAGGCACGCAGGCCTGATCTGATCGGGCGGAGGGACTTGTGGTGGATCGAACGGTCCGTTCACAATCCTCTCCGCCCGACCGCTTTTAACTTGGCAAGAAAATCATTATCTTCGACCATATCTCATGCGAACACGATGATGTTCAGAAAGTTCGTCGATGCGTTGTCCCTATTGCCAATCTGAAGACACACAGGTGAAAGATTCCCGCCCCGCGGAAGACGGAGCGGTGATCCGCAGAAGGCGTGTCTGCTCGGTTTGCGGAGGGCGTTTCACGACATTTGAGCGTGTGCAATTGCGAGATCTGACAGTCATCAAGAAGAGCGGCCGCAAGGTCGCCTTCGACCGCGACAAGCTCATGCGTTCGGTCGAAGTTGCGCTGCGCAAACGCCAGGTCGATCCCGACCGTGTCGAACGGGCGGTATCGGGCATTGTTCGCCAATTGGAGAGTTCCGGAGAGCCGGAAGTCAGCTCCGATGAGATCGGGCGGCTTGTGATGGACGCCCTCAAGGGTATCGACGACATTGCCTACATCCGTTTTGCCTCGGTCTATCGCAATTTCCGCGAGGCCAGGGATTTCCACGACGTCATCGATGAAATCACGTCAGGTGACACCGTGGCCGATCCCGTCGAGGACAATTGATCAAATGGCGGTATCCGATCTCGACCGCCGCTACATGGCAGCGGCCATTCGCCTTTCGCGTACGCATCAAGGCTTGACCGGCACCAATCCCTCAGTCGCCACGCTGGTGGTCAAGGACGGGGTGATTGTCGGGCGCGGCGTTACCGCTATCGGGGGACGCCCCCATGCTGAACCGCAGGCACTGGCTGAAGCAGGTGATGCGGCGCGAGGCGCTACCGCCTACGTCACACTCGAGCCTTGTGCTCATCACGGCAAAACGCCGCCGTGCGCCAATGCGCTGGTAACGGCAGGGATCACCCGAGTCGTCGCCGCAGCAACCGATCCCGACGACCGGGTCTCAGGTAAAGGCTATGCAATTTTACGCGGCGCCGGCATTGAGGTTGAAGAGAATGTGCTTGCCGCAGAAGCGTCGGATTATCTCGCCGGTTACCTCATACGTTCATCGAGGAAACGCCCGGAAGTAACACTGAAACTTGCGCTTTCGCGCGATGGCTTCATTGGCCGCGTAGGCGAGGGTCAGGTTTCGATAACAGGTGCGGTTTCACGTGCACAGGTTCACCTGATGCGTGCCGAGTCCGATGCTATTCTCGTCGGCATAGGCACTGTTCTCGCCGACGATCCGCTATTGACCTGCCGTTTGCCAGGTCTTCATTCCCGCTCGCCCATCCGTATCGTGCTCGACAGCCACCTGCGGCTGCCACTCGACAGCGCGCTTGTGAGGAGTGTTGGGGATGTGCCGGTCTGGGTGGCGGCGCGTGCGGATGCTGATGCTGGCAAGCGCGAGGCCCTCGTCGCCGCAGGTTGCAGAATACTGGCGACGGAAACCGATTGTGGCGCGACAGCCCTTCCGGAACTATTGGAAGATATTGCGGCACAGGGACTTTCGACCTTGATGGTCGAGGGCGGAGCAACTGTCGCGGCGTCGATGCTGCAGGAAAACCTGATCGACCGGATTGCTCTCTTCGAGGGAACTGTTGTCATTGGAAAGAATGCAGGGGTTGCAGGTCCCGACCTCAACACCCATATCGCGCGTGATTTCAAGCAACTGAACGAATATCGCTTTGGGGAAGACCGCTATCGCGAATACGTCAGATCGATCTAAGGGTTCATGCATGTTCACAGGTATCGTAACGGATGTTGGCAGGATCGGTCAGGTAAGGCCGCTGAATGAAGGCGTGCTTTTGCGCGTCGAAACCAATTATGATCCCGAAACCATCGAGATTGGCGCTTCAATCGCCTGTTCGGGCGTCTGTCTGACAGTGACAACTCTTCCGGAAAAGGGTTCGAATGCCCGGTGGTTCGAGGCCGAGGCCTGGGAAGAGGCGTTGCGGCTGACCAGCATTGCCGGCTGGAAGACCGGCACGCGGATCAATCTTGAGCGCTCATTGAAACTCGGCGATGAGATGGGAGGGCATCTCGTGTCCGGTCATGTCGATGCCATGGCTGAGATCATCAAGCGAGACGACGAGGGCGATGCAGTGCGCTTCACGCTGCGCGTTCCGGAGCATCTGGCGCGGTTCATCGCGCAGAAGGGTTCGGTTGCACTCGACGGTACGTCACTGACCGTCAATGGCGTTGACGGTAACGAATTCGACGTCCTTCTCATTCGCCATTCGCTTGAAGTAACGACCTGGGGCGAGCGCAAGGTTGGCGACAAAGTCAATATCGAGATCGATCAGATGGCGAGATACGCCGCACGACTTGCGGAATATCCGAAATCAGCCTAGGACCAACGCCACCTCATTTCCGTTGGAGCTATCATGTCCAAAAGTCAGGCGCGCGCGCCACATCTGTTGATCGTGGAAGCACGATTCTATGACGATCTAGCCGATGCGCTGCTTGCGGGCGCCAAGGCAGCGCTCGACGAAGGGAACGCAACCTACGATGTGATTACGGTTCCAGGCGCGCTGGAGGTTCCGGCCGTCATTTCCTTTGCGCTCGATGCTGCACTGGAAGGCGGAAAGGAATATGATGGCTTCGTGGCGCTCGGCACGGTCATTCGCGGCGAAACTTACCACTTCGATATCGTTGCCAACGAGTCATCGCGGGCGTTGATGGACCTTGCCGTTAACGAGAGCATTGCCATCGGCAACGGTATTCTCACCGTGGAGAATGACGAACAGGCGTGGGCGCGTGCAAAGCGCGGTGAGGGAGACAAGGGCGGCTTTGCGGCGCGTGCGGCGTTGACCATGATCGCCATCAAGGAAAAGCTTGGAGCCTGACGATGCCTTCTGCCAAGAATGGGCCTGGCCCCGCCGCTAAAACCGCCAACAAGCGTGGCGTTGCCCGCCTTTCTGCCGTTCAGGCTCTCTATCAGATGGATGTTGCCGGGACCGGCGTCCTCGAGGTGGTCGCCGAGTACGAGGCGCATCGCCTTGGCAAGGAAGTCGACGGTACACAGTATCTCGATGCTGATCCACAATGGTTCCGTGCGATCGTATCGGGCGTCGTCGCCGAGCAGAAAATGCTCGATCCGATGATTCACCAGGCTTTACTGGAGGATTGGCCCCTGTCCAGGCTCGACTCCACGCTTCGCGCCATTCTGCGTGCGGGCATATGGGAGTTGAAGGACAGGGTCGATGTGCCGACGGCAGTCATCGTCTCGGAATATGTCGACATCGCCAAGGCCTTTTACAGCGAGGACGAACCGAAACTCGTCAATGCCGTTCTCGATCGGCTGGCTTTTGAAATTCGCGGCGAAAGCAAGGGTGTTAAAAGCCCGCAACGGTGAAAACAGCGTTCCGCCCTATATGCGTGTGTCGCGTGGCGCCGGCGGGCCATAAAAGCTTGAAAAACATCGGCGCTAAAACATCGACCGCAATAATTGCGTCCGCGAAACGGTTCTCTTAACAAATTCTCCCCCGACAGTGAATTCGTACTCTCGGAACGACAGTCCCTACTTTCGTCTATCGTATTGATCGAAATGCGAAAGACCTTGACGGTTTCGCATTTGCTTCGTTACTCCTTACACATACGGTCGCGTCTCTGCCGGCCTGGCAGATTTTGTGTGCCGTACCGAACCTGACCCGGGGAGGGGTTTTCCGGTCAAAATCTGAGGGAGTGGCATGACAATACTATTTCTGGTCATTGCCTGCGGTCTGCTGTCTATCGTTTACGCTATCTGGGCCACCAAATCGGTGCTCGCGGCGGACCAGGGCAATGCGCGCATGCAAGAAATCGCCGGCGCAATCCGCGAGGGCGCACAGGCTTATCTCACACGCCAGTACACAACGATCGCCATCGTCGGCATCGTCGTCTTCATCGCTGTCTGGTATTTGCTGAGCGCGACAGCCGCCATCGGCTTTCTGATCGGAGCCGTCCTTTCCGGGCTTGCCGGCTTTATCGGCATGCACGTTTCGGTCCGTGCGAACGTGCGCACGGCGCAAGCTGCTTCCCGCAGTCTTGCAGCGGGCCTGGAGATCGCTTTCAAGTCGGGCGCCATCACCGGCATGCTTGTTGCCGGACTCGCACTCCTTGGCGTCTCCGTCTACTTCTGGGTATTGACCGGCCCGTTGGGCCTTCCCGCTGCTGATCGCGGCGTTATCGACGCGCTGGTTTCGCTTGGTTTTGGCGCTTCACTGATTTCCATCTTTGCCCGTCTTGGCGGCGGCATCTTCACCAAGGGCGCAGATGTCGGTGGCGACCTAGTCGGCAAGGTTGAAGCTGGAATCCCCGAGGATGATCCACGCAATCCCGCAACCATCGCTGACAATGTCGGCGACAACGTCGGTGACTGCGCGGGCATGGCTGCTGACCTTTTTGAGACCTATGCGGTCACCATCGTCGCCACGATGGTTCTTGCCGCGATCTTCTTCGGCGCGACGCCGGTCCTCGGACAGGTCATGCTCTATCCGTTGGCGATTTGCGGCGCCTGCATCATCACTTCGATCGCCGGCACGTTTTTCGTCAAGCTCGGCGCCAACAACTCGATCATGGGTGCGCTCTACAAGGGGCTGATCGTGACGGGGCTTCTGTCGATCCTCGGCCTCGGCGCCGCGACTTCGATGACCGTTGGCTGGGGCGAGGTCGGCACTGTCGGCGGCCAGCCAATCACCGGGACGAACCTTTTCATCTGCGGTCTTGTCGGCCTGGTTGTGACCGGCCTGATCGTCGTCATCACCGAATACTATACGGGAACCAACAAGCGTCCGGTGAACTCCATCGCCCAGGCATCGATAACGGGTCACGGCACCAACGTGATCCAGGGCCTTGCCGTTTCGCTTGAGTCGACCGCTTTGCCGGCGCTCGTCATCGTCGGTGGTATCATCTCGACCTACCAGCTCGCCGGTCTCTTCGGAACCGGTATTGCGGTCACGGCGATGCTCGGCATCGCCGGCATGATTGTTGCGCTCGATGCCTTCGGCCCGGTGACGGACAATGCCGGCGGCATCGCGGAAATGTCGGGCATGGACCCGGAAGTCCGCAAATCCACGGACGCGCTCGATGCGGTGGGCAATACAACCAAGGCGGTTACCAAGGGCTATGCCATCGGTTCTGCCGGTCTCGGTGCCCTGGTTCTGTTCGCGGCCTATGCGAATGACCTGCAATATTTCATCAGTGAGGCCAACAAGGAAGGCGCAACCGCGTTCTCCTACTTCAAGGGAATTGGCGCGATTTCCTTCGATCTATCCAATCCCTATGTCGTCGCCGGCCTCATCTTTGGCGGGCTGATCCCCTATCTTTTCGGCGGTATCGCAATGACGGCTGTCGGCCGCGCTGCAGGATCGGTGGTTGAAGAGGTGCGCCGTCAGTTCCGCGAAAAGCCCGGCATCATGCTGGGAACCGAACGGCCTGACTATGCGCGTGCTGTGGACATCCTGACCAAGGCGGCAATCCGGGAGATGGTGGTGCCGTCGCTGCTGCCGGTGCTCGCGCCCATCGTGGTTTACTTCGGGGTGCTGTTGATTTCGGGCTCAAAGGCTTCTGCCTTTGCCGCGCTTGGAGCCTCGCTCCTTGGTGTGATCATCAACGGAATTTTCGTCGCGATTTCGATGACATCGGGCGGCGGCGCCTGGGACAATGCCAAGAAGTCATTCGAGGATGGCTTTGTCGGGAAGGACGGTACCCGTCACATGAAGGGCTCCGAGGCACACAAGGCATCGGTTACAGGCGATACGGTCGGCGATCCCTACAAGGATACGGCTGGTCCGGCGGTCAACCCGGCAATCAAGATCACCAATATCGTCGCCTTGTTGCTACTGGCCGTATTGGCCCACTGACCGCGCGATACCGAAAATGAAATACCCGCGACTCGTTTCGCGGGTATTTCTTTGTGCTGGAAGCATGAATGACTGCCGAGGAGCGCGCTGCCTCAGTCTGGCGCACCACCCGTGGGCGTGCCGCCCGCGTTTGGAATGGAGGGGGTCTTGCTGACGCCCTGCAGCATCTGTCCGAGGAAGGAGAGGTCCTTGCCGCCGGTCGGTGTCGTGCGGGAGATGAAGTCGAAGACCTTGCCATCCTGCAATCCATAATTGGAAATGCTGGAGACCTTGCCGTCCTTGTCGAAATAGACGGCGAGGATACGCCGGTCCGTTACGCGCGGCATCATGAAGGCAACCGAGCGCTGGCGCTTCTGGGAAATGTAGTAGAAAACTTCATTGTCGAAGGTTGCTGTTGTCGACGGACTGCCAAGCGAGAGGATCACCTGTTCGCGGCTTGAGCCGACAGGCACGAACTCAAGCGCCTTTTGATCGAGAACATAGCCTTGCGTCAAAGTCTCGGAGGGGTCGAGGTTGAGGGCGGCTGTATTGCAACCGGTGATCCCCGCGGCCAAAATTAGTGTTCCAGCGAGAACGTACTCACGTGTACGCTCGATCTTGAAAATCCGCTGCAGCAACGACATCTCCATTTGAATTTGGGCGCAAGTCTTTCGCTGCCCGCAGAACTTCGGTAAACCACCTTGAACTCCGATGCAACACGACAAAGGCGTTGCGAGGAAGACTCAAGCTAAGGCACAACTCTATGATTCTCAGTCTATTTAGCCGCAAGGCCAAAGCAAATGAGGCGATTACAATTGCCCTCTACGATGCGATCGTGGCAGCGGCGCGGCAGCCATATTTTTATTCTGATCTTGATGTGCCGGATACTCCGTTGGGGCGCTACGAGATGCTGTCGCTCCACGTTTTCCTGTTCATGCGCCGGATCAAGGATAAGGGCGCCGCACTCAAGTCAGTAGGTCAGGAAGTAACAGACGAATTCTTCCGCGATGTCGATCACTCCTTGCGCGAACTGGGCATTGGTGATTCCGGCGTACCCAAGAGGATGAAGAAGCTGGCACGCATGTTTTACGGCCGCATCGAATCCTACGACAGGGCTCTTGAGACCAATGATCATCTGGCGCTGGTTGCGGCGCTCGCGCGCAACGTGCGTCCGGACAATAAGGAGTGGGCGGGCGCACCAGCTCTCGCAATCTATGTCGAGCGGGCCGTACGTCACCTCAACGGTCAGTCGGACGCTACGATCGGCGAAGGCAAGGTCACGTTTCCCGATGCCGGGGACGGACAGCATGCGCCGCTTTGAGAGGAGGAATCCCGATGACGAAAAACCCGGCCGGAACCCTTAACTATCCAATTTCCGTTCAAAGGCTTCCACAAAATGGCCTCAACATTAAAATTGAGGCGGATGAAAAGGAGCGCGCCGCGCTGCGCGATTTTCACGAGCTGGAAGACGTTAAATCCTTCAAGGCGGACCTGCAGATCGTGCCCTGGAAGAAGGATGGCATCCGCATTCGCGGCAAGGTCCGGGCGGATATCGTTCAGGCCTGCGTCGTGACCTTGGAGCCGATCGAGACCCGGATCGATACGGACATCGACACCCTCTTCGTTCCGGAAAATTCGAGACTTGCCCGCCTGCCGCTTGATGAGAATGGCGAACTCGTCATCAGCGCTGAAGGGCCCGACATTCCCGAGACATTTTCTAGTGATACGCTTGACGCGGGTGCCATCGCCGAGGAGTTTTTTGAACTTGCAATCGACCCTTATCCACGCAAGCAAGGTGTGGAGGCGGCGCCTCCGCTCACAGTTGATGTCGGAGACGACAATGATGACGTGGCCAAGCCCGTAAACCCGTTCGCAGCTCTCAAGGATTGGAAACAGGAGACTTGATCAGCATCTCATCCTGCGGGTAGATGGTGTCCGGGAGGTGACGCAATATACAAGAATACATGCTTATTGGGTTCAGCGCGCCGACGATTGGGCAGAAATCGGTTGTGCGCCTACGCAAAATGTCTATTTTCCCCGAGTCTTTTCAAAGAACGCCATGCACAGGCACTGAACCAGACAGGACAATCGAGAAGTGATCAGAATTTCCATTGACGCCATGGGCGGTGATTTCGGTCCAGAGATCGTCATCCCCGGCATGGCAACGGCGCTGGAGCGCCATCCTGACATCAGGTTTGTGGTCTTCGGGCGTGAGGCGGACGTGGCTCCGATCCTTGCCCGCCACCAGGCATTGGCGAACGCATCGACTCTCCATCATTGCGACGTTGCCGTGCGCATGGACGAAAAGCCGAGCCAGGCGCTGCGCAATGGCCGGTGGAAATCATCGATGTGGCGCTCGATCGAGGCCGTAAAGACCGGCGAGGCGGATGTTTGCGTTTCGGCCGGCAACACCGGCGCGCTGATGGCAATGTCGAAATTCTGCCTGCGCACCATGGCGAACGTTGAACGGCCGGCAATTGCCGGCATCTGGCCGACGCTCAAGGGCGAAAGCATTGTCCTGGACATTGGTGCAACTATTGGCGCTGACGCCCAGCAGCTTGTCGATTACGCCGTCATGGGCGCGGCGATGGCTCGTTCGCTGTTTGAAATCAAGCGGCCGACCATTGGCCTGCTCAATGTCGGCGTCGAGGAGATCAAGGGGCAGGACGACGTCAAGGACGCAGCCCGTATCCTTCGTGAGATACCGCTGCCGACGCTCGAATATTATGGTTTCGTCGAAGGCAACGATATCGGCAAGGGCACTGTCGATGTCGTCGTGACGGAAGGATTTGCCGGCAACATCGCCCTGAAGGCCGCCGAGGGCACGGCCAAGCAATACACCCAATATCTTCGCGAAGCGATGAACCGCACGCTGATGGCGAAGATCGGCTATCTTTTCGCCAAGGGCGCGTTTGATCGCATGCGTGAGAAGATGGACCCGCGCAAGACCAATGGCGGTGTCTTCCTCGGCCTGAACGGCGTCGTAATCAAGAGCCACGGCGGCACCGACGCTTTGGGCTTTGCGTCGGCCATCGATGTGGGCTACGACATGGCCCACAACAAGCTCCTGGACAAGATCGCGGCGGATCTTACCCATTTTCATAAGAGCCCGGTCGGCGCGGTGTTCAAGGACGAAACCGAAAGCAACGCCGAGGTCGAGATAGAACAGGGAAGTAAATGATCCGTTCCGTTGTTAAAGGTATAGGGGCGGCCACACCGGCGCGCCTGGTAAAGAATTCTGAACTCGAAGGCATTGTCGAAACATCGGACGAATGGATCGTCCAGCGCACCGGCATCCGGCAGCGCTATATCGCGGGCGAAGGCGAAACCACCGCCTCGCTGGGGGAAGCCGCTGCTCGCGCGGCGCTCGACAATGCCGGCATGACGCCAGCAGATATCGATCTGATCATACTCGCGACCTCGACCCCTGATAATACGTTTCCGGCGACGGCGGTTAATATCCAGGCGCGCCTCGGCATGACGCATGGGTTTGCGTTCGACATGCAGGCGGTGTGTTCGGGTTTCGTCTATGCGGTCGCAACGGCCGACCTCTATATTCGTGGCGGTATGGCGAAACGTGTTCTCGTTATTGGCGCCGAAACATTCTCGCGCATTCTCGACTGGACGGACCGCACGACCTGCGTTCTCTTCGGTGATGGCGCCGGTGCCATCATCCTCGAAGCCAATGAGGGGCGCGGGCTCACCTCCGATCGTGGCGTTCTGACCGCGAACTTGCGGTCCGACGGCTCCCACAAGGAAAAGCTTTATGTCGATGGCGGACCGTCCACGACACAGACTGTCGGCCACCTCCGGATGGAGGGCAGGGAGGTCTTCAAGCATGCGGTCGGCATGATCACGGACGTGATCGAAGCCTCCTTTGCCGAGGCCGGAATTACCGCCGAAGATATCGACTGGTTCGTGCCGCACCAGGCCAACAAGCGCATCATCGATGCCTCGGCCAAGAAGCTTCATCTGGCCGAAGAAAAGGTCGTCATCACGGTTGACCAGCATGGAAATACCTCAGCCGCTTCAGTACCCTTAGCTCTTGCCACTGCTGTCGGGGACGGTCGCATCAAGCAGGGTGATCTCGTGCTGCTCGAGGCCATGGGCGGGGGCTTTACGTGGGGTGCAGTTCTGCTACGCTGGTAGCAGGACGGTCGGGTCCGTGGATTGGCTGACG
>NZ_JBBNAM010000085.1:0-1158 GCF_037994425.1 Phyllobacterium sp. | reverse complement strand
TGGACATTTTGATGGCCGCGAAGAAGCGCGTGCCGTCGATCCACGTGATTACGCAGGAAATGGGACGGTAGGTACGACGCCGACACCTCCGTGCGATTGTCCGACTGAGGTGCATCTTCCTCAGAAGGCGGTGGAGCCCGAGGGCTCTCGCCACCGCTTGATTATGTCGGCATCGCTAAGATGCTTCGCCTCTATCGCGGCAACAGTGTCGCTGCCGAACGGCATGCGGACGGGCGGTTGAGCGACGTCGGAGAAGGCCACGACCCGCTGGGCGAACCTTTTGGGGTCGCCGGACCCGACAGTTCTTAGGCTAGGCAATCGGCTTATCGTTGAGCAGCGGCAGCGTCCAAGAGGCCCCGCGCGTCTTTGCCGTGGTAATCGCGCTTGAAGGCCGCGATTTCCTGCTTTTTAGGTATCGTTATCACGACAAAGCGCTTATCAGGCTCCGGTCCTTCATCAATCGCTAGGTCGACCAACCAGACAGTCATCGATGAACCACGACAGAGGGCCATTAGAAGTTCCGCATCCGCATCTTCTTCGTCCATTGGCTGGAATGGAAGCTCGTAAACAAAAGTTTCCTGAAAGGGCGTTCCCTGGAGACTGTCAGTGAACCACTTCCACGCGGATGAGAAATCGATCGGAAACGGTGGCATCTCCAGGTTCAAGTGCACAATATCTCTGCTGAAGATAACCTCGCCGTCGTAATAGGCGTGGATGCCCAGTGAATACTCAGACTCACTTACGTGGTTCGCAAGTGTCCTTCTGAGCTTCTCTAGGGTTGACGACTTTTCGAACATTAGCGCCTCCAAAACTAAGCAAATGGGCGCTGGCGCGGATATGTCCAGTCATAGCAGTGTTGACAATTCGAACCTCCATTAAGCCTTGACCACTGGGCAGCGGGCTGGTCTCCCGCAATGGCCGGCGAATTGGCACACGAGGCCCTGCCTATCCGGCTTCGCACTCGACCGCGAAGGCCGCATCAAGATCGCCTCCCCTGTACGGCGTCATAGGGTCCTCTCGCGCCCCCATTGGAGTGTTCCGCGCATGAAACAGACCGACGACTGGAGCATCGTCATCTATAATTTCGGTTGAAGCTTACGCTGACGCGCATCTGCTGGAGTAGCAGCCGTTGACTAAGGACAACCTTATCGACGACGC
>NZ_JBBNAM010000084.1:0-37910 GCF_037994425.1 Phyllobacterium sp. | reverse complement strand
AACATCCGCCACCGTCTTCATCGGGAACCGTCCTTCGGCAACGAGATCGGCCGCGATATCGGTTTTTTTGACTGGGCTTTGGCTAGGGCTTCGCGGAGAATCTCGTTCTCCAACGTCTTTCGCCCGAGTATGCGTTCAAGCTCGCGCACCCGATCTTCCAGCTTCTTGACTTCGGAGTTGCCGATCACCGGCTCATCGGAATCCACCGCCACTGCGCCTCCCTCGCTCAAGAGCCGACGCCAGCGATACAAAAGATTTGGCGCGACCCCATGCCGCCGAGCCGCAGAAGAAACCGTCTCCCCTGGGGCGTAGCTTTCTTCGATGATCTGTAGTTTGCGTTCGGTTGTCCAGCGCCGACGCCGAACATCGCCAACCATCAGTTCAATCTGTCGATACTCGTTAGACATAAGCTTATCCTCAAGCACATGCTTGAGCCTTCCTGCTTATGCTGAGTGTCCGGTCGAAAGTGGGGGCAGTTCATCACCAGCATATAACCCGATGCGCGAACCGCGCGCTTTCCGAAGCTGAGGAACAACTCGAGAATTTCTTGATCCAGAATGTCATCTTCGGTCATGCAACCCTCCACAAGACTACTTTGGTGGCGGGGCGATGGGTGGCGACAAAGAACAGCCTACGGCCAACGCTTAACGTCGACTTGGAAGTCATAGTATTTTCCTTAATTCAAAATATAAAAAGTATGCTCGATTCCTCTAGCCAATTCGCGCGTTCTGAACAACCCCGTCACGAGGGTGAGAACGGGACAATTGCGAAAGGGTCGATAGTGCTCGCTCGCTATCTGGATCGCTCGGGTCGATCAAACGCTGCATCAGATGACGGCTGCGCGTCAGAATAGGTCGCCGGGAAGAAACCGGTCTTGAAGCGTCGAAGCTAGGATACCCTTAAATGAAAAGGGACACTGGTTCATTGGCTTCACACGACGATCCGCTGCTGCAACCCTATCAGCTTAAGCATTTGCGGCTGAAAAACCGCATCATGTCCACCAGCCATGAGCCGGCCTATTCCGAAGACGGGATGCCGAAGGAGCGCTACCGGCTCTACCATGCCGAGAAGGCGAAGGGCGGGATCGCCCTGACGATGACAGCAGGCTCGGCCGTTGTTTCGCGCGAATCGCCGCCGGCCTTCGGTAATCTCCATGCCTATAACGACGAGATCGTGCCGTGGCTGCGCGAGCTTACGGACGAATGCCATGAATACGGCACGGCGGTCATGATTCAATTGACCCATCTCGGCCGCCGCACGAACTGGAACAAGGCGGACTGGCTGCCCGTCGTTTCGGCATCACCCGTACGCGAGCCGGCGCACCGGGCCTTTCCGAAGGAAGCGGAGGATTGGGATCTGGAGCGCATCGTTGCTGACTACGCTTCGGCGGCCCAGCGCATGCAGGCGGCCGGGCTCGATGGCATCGAGCTTGAAGCCTACGGCCATCTCATGGACAGTTTCTGGTCACCGGCGACCAATCATCGAGAGGACAATTATGCGGGGTCGCTCGACCACCGCCTGCGCTTCACCTGGGACGTGATCGATGCCATTCGCGACGCGGTCGGGCACGAATTCATCGTCGGGATTCGCATGGTTGCGGACGAGGACTGGGACAAGGGACTGTCGAAGGAGGAGGGTGTCGAGATCGCCCGGCGTATTGCCGGCTCTGGAAAATTCGACTTCATCAATGTCATTCGCGGCCACATCGAAACCGATGCGGCACTGAACGAGGTGATACCCATTCAGGGGATGCGCTCGTCTCCGCACCTCGATTTTGCCGGTGAGGTACGCCAACAAACGAAGTTTCCGACGTTCCATGCGGCGCGAATTGCCGATGTCGCCACTGCACGTCACGCCGTGGCCGAAGGCAAGCTAGACATGGTGGGCATGACGCGTGCTCACATTGCCGATCCGCACATCGTGCGCAAGATCATGGCGGGCGAGGAACACCGGATTCGGCCGTGTGTCGGCGCAACCTATTGCCTCGACCGCATCTACGAAGGCGGCGAGGCGCTTTGTGTCCACAACGCCGCGACCGGACGCGAAGCATCGATGCCGCATGTGATCTCCAAGGCACAATCCGCGCGCAATGTTGTCGTCGTGGGCGCCGGGCCTGCGGGCCTCGAGGCGGCGCGGGTGGCCGCTGAAGCAGGGCACAATGTTTCGGTGCTCGAAGCGTCAGGCGAGGCGGGCGGGCAGGTGCGCCTCGCGGCCAAGAACCCGCGCCGCAAGGAAATGATCGGCATCGTCGACTGGCGCCTTGACGAGTTGGAACGCCTCGGGGTTCCCGTGCGCTACAATGTCTGGGCGGAAGCGAGCGACGTCCTCTCGCTGAAGCCGGATGTAGTTGTCGTTGCCACAGGCGGCATGCCGCAAAACCCGCCCCTTGACGCCGGCGACGAACTCGTGACCTCGAGCTGGGATATACTTGCCGGCGCGGTAAAGCCCGGCGAGAATGTCCTTCTTTACGATGATAACGGTGGCCATCAGGGGATGAGTGCGGCGGAGGTAATCGCGCGTGCGGGCTCCCGGCTGGAATTGGTCAGCCCAGAGCGCTTCTTTGCGCCGGAAATGGGTGGAATGAACCATGTCCCCTATATGCGCGCGTTCCAGGAAAAGGGCGTTCGCGTGACCATCAACACACGCCTCGTCAGTGTTGCCCGCAACGGCAACCAGCTCATTGCAACCTTGGGGTCGGATTTCGCGGAAGGTTATCGGGAAGAACGTCTCGTCGACCAGGTTGTCGTCGAGCACGGGACGTTGCCGATCGATGATCTTTATCGCGAGTTGAAACCATTGTCCCGGAATGGCGGCGCGGTCGATTATGGGCGCCTCGTCAATGGTGGCGCGATCTTCCCGCAGCGCGTGCAGGAGGGCCGCTTCGATCTGGTACGGATCGGCGACGCTGTTCACGCCCGCAACATTCACGCTGCCATCTACGACGGCCTGCGCTACGCGATCCGGTTCTGAAACGAAGGGCACCGGTCGTGCCGCTGCCCCTGTTGTTTTGTCGGCTATCGAGCTACTTGACCGCGGCCTTGACCTTCTCCGCGACGTCGGCACTGACCCATTTGGTCCAGATATCCTCTTGGTTCTTGAGGAAGTATTTTGCACCGTCTTCGCCGGTTGCCTGATTGTCCGTCATCCAGGCGAGCAGGGCATTCACTGTCTTGTTGTCCCATGAACGAGCCTTCAGATAGTCCATTGCCGGACAGGCGCGCTCGCTGAACTTCTTGGTGACGACCGTATCGACCTCGGCGATCTCCCAGTCGATTCTTCGGGTCGGGGCAATCGGCGACAGTGTTGCAACGCTTCCACTCTGCCGCGTCGAACTTCGCACCATGGTCGAGTTTTACCATGGGATACTTGCCAAGGATGTCGGTCGGTTCCCAGTAGTAGCCGATCCAGCCTTCCTTGCGCTCATAGGCCTTTGCCAACGAGCCGTCGAGGCCGGCTCTGCCGATCCCGTATCGACAAGCGTAAAGCCTTTCTTCTCGGCATCATAGGCCTTGAAGAACTGTGCAGTTGCCACCGTGCCGCCCCAACCAGGAGGTCCATTGAATACGGCCCCCCTTGGACGAGTCTTCCGGAGCGGGGAACAGTTCTGGATGCTTCAGTGCGTCGTCAATGGTTTTGATATCGGGATGGGCGTCGGCGAGGTACTTCGGTATCCACCATCCCTGCACGCCGCCGTCGGACAGCGACTTCGAGGCGTAGGCCAGGCGCCCGTCGGCGACGGCCTTGTCCATGATATCGCGCATGAAGTCGACCCAGCCTTCAGGAGCGATATCCGGCTGGCCCTTTTCGGTCATGGATGTCAGCGTCGGAATGGTGTCGCCCTGCACCACCTCGGCGTTGCAGCCATAGCCGGCATTGAGGATGATCTTGTCGAGATTGGCGAGGACCTCCGCCGATTGCCAGTTCATGCTGGCAATGGTGACGTCGCCGCATTCCGCAGCGAAAGCGGTACCGCCTGCCGCGCCCAGCAGCGCAAACGTCATGACGCCGCTCATCAATAGTGCTTTCATTAAGGAACCCCTTTGGTCGATTTTGTGTGGATTTTGGTTTGGAAGGGCAGGATCAACCGCTTTCGTACCGAACGTCTTTGAGGCGTTCGGTACGGTAACTCTGGACTAAAATGCGGTCGAACCATGACCGAACGATAGTCGTGCAACTACGAGGCGAGAAGTTCGGATGCGGCATGAATTGTGTTCTCTGCGACACGTAATTATACAAACGTATAAAGTCCTTGCGTTCGTCCGATTGTTGGTCAGAATGATCTCACAGCCAAGTTTCTGGAGGAAATTTTCATGCTCGACAAACGCAACTTCTATATCAATGGCGAATGGGTAAAGCCGCTCGAGCCGAACGATCTGGAAGTGATCAACCCGGCAACCGAACAGCCGATCGCCGTGATCTCCATGGGAACGCCGGGCGATATCGATCGCGCGGTCGCGGCTGCCAAGAAAGCCTTTCAGACCTATAGCCAGACGTCGGTCGAGGAGCGGCTCTCGTTGCTCGAAAAGCTGCTCGCCATCTATAAGCGCCGTTATGACGAGGTGGCGCGGACGATAACGCTTGAACTTGGCGCGCCCATAACCATGAGCACGCAGCAGCAGGCCGATGTCGGCATCGGTCACCTGCAGGGCTTTATCGATGCGCTGAAGAACCTCCATATGCGCGAGGAACTCCCCAACGGCGATGTGCTCGTTCGCGAGCCAATCGGCGTCTGCGGTTTGATCACGCCATGGAACTGGCCGATCAACCAGATTGCGCTCAAGGTCATTCCGGCATTGGCTACGGGCAGCACCTGTGTTCTGAAGCCGAGCGAGTTCACGCCGCTCAATGCCATGCTCTATGCCGAGATGATCGACGAAGCGGGCTTTCCTGCCGGTACATTCAATCTGGTCAATGGCGACGGTGCGACAGTGGGTGCGGCACTATCCAGGCACAAGGACGTAGACATGATGTCCTTTACCGGATCGACGCGCGCAGGCATCGCCGTCAGCAAGGATGCGGCCGAGACGGTGAAGCGGGTGACGCTGGAACTCGGCGGCAAATCCCCGAACATCGTCTTCGAAGATGCGGATCTAGAAGACCGCGTCGCTGGCAGCGTCCTTGAGTGCTTCAACAATAGTGGTCAGTCCTGCGATGCACCGACACGCATGCTTGTGCAGCGGTCGGTCTACGAAAAGGCCGTCAAGATTGCCGAGGAAACCGGAAAGCAGGCGCGTGTCGGCAATCCCGAGGAAGAGGGCGATCATATCGGCCCGCTCGTCAGCCACATCCAGCATGGCCGCGTCCAGAACCTGATTGAAGCTGGGATTGCCGAGGGCGCACGCGTGCTCGTCGGTGGTGCGGGCAAGCCCGAAGGTTACGAGACCGGCTATTTCGTCCGGCCGACGATCTTTGCCGACGTCAACAACACCATGCGCATCGCACGCGAAGAGGTGTTCGGCCCGGTGCTGGCGCTCATACCATTCGATACGGAGGAGGAGGCAATCGCCATTGCCAATGACACACCCTATGGCCTTGCTGCCTATGTGCAGACAGGCGATGCCCGGCGTGCCGAGCGGGTCGCCTCCAAGCTGAAGGCCGGCATGGTTCATATCAATGGCGGGCCACATCGCTACGGCAGCCCGTTCGGCGGCTACAAGCAGTCAGGCAATGGCCGTGAAGGCGGAAGGTTCGGGCTCGAGGATTTCCTCGAGGTCAAGACGATCCACCGTCCGTGAGAAAAGGGGGCTGATGGCTTTGAAGCCATCAGCCAACCAATTTTTCCTCAATTTCAATAAGATATGGACGATTGCTCGCCTTACCACGCAGCAAAGCGGCGGGTAGTTGATCGATGTTCGCGAGACGTTCGGCGGCCACACCATAAGCTTCGGCGATCTTGATGTAATCCGGAGCTGAGGGACGAACGCCCACCGGGTCGATATTCACATCGACCATCGCCCGCTCGATCTCCTGATAGCCCTGATTGTTCCAGACGATAAAGATCATGGGGACCTTTTCATCGACGGCTGCGCCAATCTCACCGAGCACGAACTGAAAGCCGCCGTCACCAACGATACAGATCGTCGAAGTTTCGGGTTTGCCTAGCGCGGCGCCGATTGCCGCAGGCGGGCCAAAGCCCAAGGCACCGAAACCGGTGGCAGCATTGAACCAACCGCCGACCCGATCGTGATCGTAGTAAAGGTTGCCCGAGTAAATCGTCTGCGTCGAATCGCCGACGATAAGGGAATCGGGGAGCGTGTCACGCAAAGTGTTGAGGAAGCGCACCTGGCCCTGCGTGCGCGGGCCGACATCTGCCCAGGCCGCGTCGCGGGCGTTCTTCGCCCTTGCTTCGCCGCTTCGGCCATTTCTGCGATCCGGCAGGGCCGCAGCAAGCGTCTCGACGGTTTCCTTCGCCGATGCTTCGATAGGCATGAACGCAGGCCAGCGATCCAACTGTCCGGCATCGATGTCGATGCGAACGAAACGCTTCAGGTCCGGGAAGCCGCCGTCGGCATACATGTCATAGTCCGTCGGCCCCATCTCGGTGCCGATGGCTATCACGAGGTCGCTGTCGGCAAGGAGCTTGCGCACCGCCCTGAGGCTGGGGCTTGCCGGGATCAGTAGCGGATGCCTATGCATGATACCGCGCCCGTTCGTGGTTGCGACAACCGGCGCGTCGAGCTTTTCTGCAAGAACTTTCAAACCATCGGCCGCCGATTTGGCGCCCCCGCCGACGAGAATGACGGGCCGCTCCGCTGACAAGCAGTGGCGCGTCAGCTCGGCCATGGTCTCGGCCGATGCGTGCGGGACCGGGGCATCGGACGGTTCACGCTGAGCGCCTTCGAGCGGTAGAGCCATGACGTCGAGCGGAATTTCGATATGAACGGGACCTGGGCGACGCGACGCAAAGAGAGCGAAGGCGCGGGCAAGCACGATCGGCAGTTCGTCGGGCTTCTCGATCCGGTGCGAGAACATAGCAACGGTCTGGAGCATGGCGCGCTGGTTCGGCAGTTCGTGCAGGAACCCCATGCCTTTGCCAAGCGAGTCGCGCTGGTTCACGCCAGAGATGACAAGCATCGGAATGGAATCGGCGCGCGCCTGTCCCATGGCGGTGATGGTATTGGTAATGCCAGGTCCGGTGATGACGAATGCGACGCCCGGCTTGCCGGTCGCTCGTGCGTATCCATCTGCCATGAAACCCGCGCCCTGCTCGTGCCGCGGGGTTATGTGGCGTATCTTCGAGCCTGCGAGACCGCGATAGAGTTCGATCGTATGGACACCCGGTATACCGAAGACGGTATCGACGTCGTAGGATTCGAGCAAATGAACAAGAGCTTCACCAACCGTGGTCATGCGGATTTCCGTTGCTGGAGGCGGGATGCTAGGCGGACGATGCCGGCGCACGCTGCGTCGATCTTGTCATCGGCCACGCTGAGGCTGAGGCGCAGATAACCGGAAAGATTTTCGCCGAAGGATTCGCCCGGCATGACCGCGACGAGTTCTTGTTCGAGCAGTCGCATGGCAAAGTCATTGCCACTGAGGCCTGTAGCGCGAATATCGGCGAGGATGAACATGCCCGCCTGGGGTACTTTGCAGACAATGCCGGCAACACCATCGAGCCTGTTGGATATCGACTGCGCGCGGCGCAGATAGCTTTCGCGCATCGTTGCTGCCGCCGCCGAGGGTTGGCCCAAAGCATAGGCGGTCATGTCGGCGATGAACGGCTGCACACCGAACAGCATGGATTCGGAGAGCGGCAGCAGGCGACGGGTGAAGTCTTTCGGTCCGACGCACCAGCCGCTGCGGAAACCAGGCGCCGCGTGCGACTTTGAAATGGATGCAACCGCGACCGTGCGGTCCGCAAGTTCCGACCGATCGAGCGGCGAAGCGAATGTGCCGTCGAAGATCAACTGTTCATAGACTTCGTCAGAGACGATCCAGAGATTGTGCCTGCGGCAGACTTCACCGATGTCGGCCACTTCCTGCGCGCTCAGGACCGCCCCCGTGGGATTGTGCGGCGTGTTTAGAAGGAGAACCCTGGACCTCGGCGTTATGACCTTTTCAAGGTCGGCCGCCTGCATGCGGAAGCCTTTTTCCGGACGCAGAGGCACCGAGACACGGGTTGCTCCGGTCGCGCGCACGACGCCGTCATAGGTCGCATAGAGTGGGTCGCCCGTGATGATCTCGTCGCCTTCCTCCGCAAGGCCGAGCATCACAAGGGAGAGGGCGGTCTGTGTGCCCGGGAAGCACATGATGTTGTCGTAATCGATCTGGCGGCCGGTGCGCGCTGTATATTTTGCGGAGAGCGCGGCAAGGACAGCCGGTTCGCCGCGGCCATTGGAATAGCCGGTGCGTCCCGCGCGCATGGCGCGTTCCGCCACGTCGATCATATCAGTAGGGGTCGGTATGTCCGGCTCACCGATCGTGAGCTCGATGATGTCCTCACCGGCGTGCTTCATTTCGCGAGCGCGGATGTGCACGGCCCATTTGTCGGAGCCAAGCCCGGCCAGACGATCGGTAACAGACGCATAGCGCATCATGTGGCGCCTCCTTCAGCTTTAAGTGAAATTCCAAGTACGGCTTCGATAGAGGTTATGCCGGTCTCGGCCAACTCACCATCCGAGAATATATCGCCGGCCAAGCAGCCTTCGAGCCACAGCCCGTCGATGATTGCATTGATGGCGATGGCGTGGCGGCGTGTATGGCGCGGTTCTGCTGGTGCGCCCGCCGATCGGAGCGCATCGCGGATCAATATTTCGAGTTCGTCACGAAACCCGAGATAGCCGTCGCGGTGCGCTGCCGCCATTGCCGGATCAGCATGAACCAATGCGATGAAACCCGCCCAGAGCGAAAGATTATGAGGGTCCATGATCGGCTGGCCGAGATTGGCGGTCACGAAGGCATAGAGGCGGGCCCTGGGATCATCATTCGCGCTCTTGAGCGCGTCGCTGGCCTGAACGGTCATGCGTTGCATGACCGCGCGATAGGCGGCACCGATCAGTTCATCCTTCGTCGGAAAATAATAACGGATCAGCCCCGCGGTCACATCCGCGCGCTGTGCGATCTCGCGCACAGTAGCTCCGGCAAGACCGCGCTCCGCCACGCATGCGAGGGTGGCCGCGATGAGGTCCTCGCGGCGCTTGTCCTCACCTTCGCGGCGAAAGCTCTTGCGGGTGGCGATTTCAGCGTTCATTGGCGCCAGACGGGACGTGTGAGGCAGGTCGGCCCGCCTTCGCAGGCGATGCAAAGCGCGTCAGCCTCGAAGGTCGTTACCGTGCAGCCGGCTGCTTCCATGGCGGCCTTGGTGCCTTCAAAACCGGCGACAGCGATCACTTCGTAGGGTGCGGTTGGCAAGACGTTGAGGTTGAGGCCATTGCTGGCCGCGAATTCCTCCTCCGGAGCGGCAACGAGCCGGATGCCGCGTTCCTTCAGCAGCTGGTAGAACGCTGCCGGCAAGAGCGGCATGTGGACGAGGGCAAGGTCCTCGGCAAGCGGCGAGATGATCGACATGAGGTGCAGGCAAGCCTCTTCGCCATGCCAGAGCGGCAGGTCAAAGCCGAGCACAGTCACACCGAGTGGCTTCAGGATATCCGAGAGTTGTTCGATCCCTGCCTGGTTGGTGCGGACCCCGCGACCGACCGCAAGCGTCTTGCTGTTGACCCAGACGCAATCGCCGCCTTCCACGGTACCCGGGGCCTCGATGCGGCCAATGACCGGCACATCCATCTGGCGGTAGGTCTCGCGATGCAGTTCCGTCTCGTCGAGGCGCAACGTCTTGCCCATTCGCAGGATGACGGCGCCCTTGTCGGTCACCAGGGAAGGATCGTGGGTAAAAATCGAATCGGATAGCCCGTCATTGCCATCCCTGATCCAGGTGATTTCCGCACCTGAACCGGCAACGAGGCCAGCAAACACGCGATGCTGCTCCGATGCCTTGCGGGGATCAAACTGCGGCCCATAGTGCCAGACATCGCGCTCAGCGCCTGCCATGACACGATCCGGCATGCGCATGATGACGCGTTTCAAGGGGAGGGCCATAGACTGGGATCCGAATGCATTCATCTGCGCTGCTCTCAAAAAATTGTTTCTCGGAGTATTTATACGCTTGCATAAATAGAGCGCAAGTGGTGTGATGCAGCCAAAGCGGGCAATTTAGACCCGATCGAATAAGAGGCGGATCAAAGGCTGTCATGAAAAGACGTGCAAGCCAACCACGAGCAGGAATCCCGGAATGACGGCGATGGAAGCGGCAACCGTTTCGACGGATCCTCTTCAACGGGCAACAAGCGAACAGGCTGAAGCCATTCATGTCGAGAACCTGCACAAGCGCTTCGGCGCGCTCGAGGTTCTCAAGGGCGTGTCCCTCTCGGCGCGTGACGGAGATGTGGTCGCGATGATCGGGGGCAGCGGCTCGGGCAAGTCCACATTTCTGCGTTGCATCAACTTCCTCGAAAATCCCACCAGTGGCATCATTCGCATCAATGGCGAAGATGTGAAAATGATCAGCGACGGGCATGGCGGCCAGCATCCCGCCAACCGGCGCCAGATCGAGCGCATCCGCAGCCGCCTTGGCATGGTGTTCCAGAATTTTAATCTGTGGCAGCACATGACGTTGATTCAGAACGTTATCGAAGTCCCGGTTCATGTCCTCGGCATGAAGCGTGACGAAGCCATGGTAATCGGCGAGCAACTGCTTGAGCGCGTCGGGCTGTCGGCCAAACGCGACGTATACCCGGCATATCTGTCCGGCGGCCAGCAGCAGCGCGGAGCGATCGCCCGCGCTCTCGCTATCCAGCCGCGCGTAATGCTGTTCGACGAACCGACCTCGGCTCTCGATCCGGAGCTTGTGGGCGAGGTCCTGCGCGTGATCGGCGACCTCGCGAAGGAAGGCCGCACGATGTTGCTGGTCACACACGAGATGAAATTTGCCCGTGAAGTCGCCAGTCACGTCATCTATCTTCACAATGGCATCATCGAGGAAGAGGGGCCGCCGGAAGAGTTGTTTGGATCGCCAAAATCCGAACGGTTGAAACAGTTTATCCGGACTGTTTCATAAAACAAGCAAAGCAACAGGGAATAACCCTGGGGAACATTGAACGAATGGAGATGAGAATGAAGTCGTTTTTGAAAACAACGGTAGCCGCCGTTGTTCTGATCGTTGCCGGAATGGGCGTTGCAAGCGCCGACCAGGTGAAAGTCGGCATCGCCGCCGAGCCTTATCCGCCGTTTACATCGCCTGACGCATCCGGAAAATGGAACGGCTGGGAAGTCGACATCATCAATGCCCTGTGCGAGCAGGCAAAGCTTGACTGCGTGATCACCCCTGTCGCCTGGGACGGCATCATTCCGGCATTGACGACGAAGAAGATCGATATGATCGCAAGCTCGATGTCGATCACGGACGAGCGATTGAAGACCATCGATTTCTCCGACAAGTACTATAACACGCCGACCGTCATCATGGGCGCCAAGGGCGTCGACATGCAACCGACGCCAGAAGGCCTCAAGGGCAAGATCATCGGCGTTCAGGTTTCGACTGTGCACCAGGCCTACGCCAAGAAATATTTCGCCGGCACCGCCGCCGAGATCAAGGAATACCAGACGCAAGATGAGGCGAACCAGGATCTGGCCGCTGGCCGTATCGACGCGACGCAAGCGGACTCGCTTGCCCTTGAAACATTTGTCCAGACCGATGCTGGCAAGGCATGCTGCGAGATCAAGGGTAAGGTCGCCGATGATCTGGAAATCCTCGGGCCGGGCGTCGGTGTCGGTATTCGCAAGGGCGAGACCGAACTCAAGGACAAGATGAACGCTGCCATCAAGGCGATCCGCGCCGATGGCAAATATGACGAGATTTCCAAGAAGTATTTCAACTTCGACATCTACGGCGGCTAAGCTGTCTGGCCGGAGCGGGCTCGCCCGTTCCGGCCAATCTGTTCAAAAACCGTATCTGATACTGAATCGAGGACGGCTTGGCCGACGCATCGATTATTCCTGCCGCATTATCCAGCATGCTCGGACTCCTGGCGCCAAATCCACCGGGCTGGGGCGGCAATATGCTTCGCGGGCTGGTTCACTCCCTGCAGATCGCCCTTGGTTCATTCGGCATCGGCCTGATGATCGGAACCCTCGGCGCCTATGGCAAGCTCTACGGCGGTCCGATAGTACGCGACCTTGCAGCCATTTATACGACGCTTGTACGGGCGATACCCGAGCTGGTGCTGATCCTCCTCCTCTATTATGCCGGAACCGATCTCATCAATCGTCTGCTTGAGGGGTTCGGATTCCAGCGCGTCGATATAAGTGGGCTTGTCGCCGGCATCGTCGTTCTTGGCTTCGTCCAGGGCGCTTATGCGACTGAAGTGCTGCGCGGCGCAATCAAGTCCATTCCCCAAGGTGAAGTCGAGGCGGCGAGGGCGTACGGTATGTCGCCGACGCTGATGATGCGGCGCATTACGCTTCCTGCCATGCTGCCCCACGCCCTGCCGGGCCTTGCCAATCTCTGGCTCATTGCGACTAAGGATACGTCGCTTTTGGCGGTCGTCGGCTTCGCCGAACTGACGCTGGAAACACGTCAGGCCGCCGGCGCCACGAAGGCCTACTTTCTGTTCTACCTCGCGGCCGGCGCACTCTACCTGTTCATCACCCTCTTCTCGAATGCCATTATCGGGCGGGTCGAGATCTGGGCCCGGCGCGGTATGCCCTCCGTGAAGGAGGCGCACTGATGTCCGAGACGCCCATTGAAGTTCCGATCGAAACGTTTCCGATCCATAAGGAAAAGGATCAGAGCCGCAAGACCAGCCTGCTTCAGCCGCATCGCATCGTCTTGATGCTGATCGGCTTTGTGCTCTTGGCTTCCGCCATATCCTTTATGCGTTGGGACTGGTTGCAAAACTATGGCGACCTGATTGTGCAGGGGCTGTGGCGAACAATCTGGATACTGGTCGTCACGGTTATCCTTGGTTTCCTGCTTGCCGTGCCGCTTGGATTGGCCCAGGCATCCGGGCCGGCTATCCTCGCCATACCCGCCAAAATGTTCTGTACGGTCATTCGCGGTACGCCGCTGCTTTTACAGCTCTGGCTCCTCTATTACGGTCTCGGTTCGCTCTTCCCGCAGTTTCCGTGGATACGCGGATCGGAACTCTGGCCCTACCTGCGACAGGCTTGGCCCTATGCCGTGCTGGCGTTGACTTTGTCCTATGCAGGATACGAAGGCGAAGTGATGCGCGGCGCCTTTGCCAGCGTTCCCAAGGGACAACTGGAGGCCGCCCGTGCGTTCGGCATGCCGCGTTTCACGATCTTCAGGCGGATTTGGCTGCCGCAAGCAATCCATCGCGCTTTGCCGACACTGGCCGGTGAAGCTGTTCTGCAGCTGAAATCGACGCCCCTCGTAGCCACGATTACCGTGGTTGATCTTTACGCCGTCGCTTCCCGTGTTCGCCAGGATACGTTCCTGACCTACGAGCCGCTACTCCTGCTAGCCGCAGGATATCTGGTGATCACCGGCATCATCGTGGTTCTGTTCCGGCGCGTCGAAAGAATGATACCCTCGAAGCTTGGATGAAAAGCTCTGTTGTGGCGCAAATTGTGTGAGTTATGTCGCAGGTGTTTTATGCGTGTTCGCGAGCAGATGCGCATAGTGTGGGCAAAAGGAACGGCTCGCAAAAGACGAGAAAATGGGATTCATGTTTGCGCCGGTTGGCAAGCCGCCGGCAAGCATTATCTGTTTTCAACTCGCGTGCGAGATGAAGGGTGATAATGCGGACAATCGAAGCGTTTCCTCAGAAGGTCATTGAACATGCCGATATGGGCATTGTCCTGGCCGACGGTTGCCGGCTCTCTGCGCGGGTTTGGATGCCGGACAATGCCGACGAGAACCCGGTTCCCGCCATTCTCGAATTTCTGCCCTACCGCAAGCGCGACGGAACAACCGCGCGGGACAATCTCACCCATCCCTATTTCGCCGGTCACGGTTATGCCTGCCTGCGCGTCGACATGCGCGGCAATGGCGATTCCGAAGGCTTGATGGAGGATGAGTATTCCGAGCAGGAACTCGCCGACGCCTGCGAGGTAATCAACTGGATCGCCGCGCAGCCATGGTCCACCGGCAAGGTCGGCATGATGGGCATATCCTGGGGCGGCTTCAACTCCTTGCAGGTCGCGGCGCTCCAGCCCGAAGCGCTCAAAGCCATCATCACCTTGTGCTCAACCGACGACCGCTTTGCCGACGACATTCATTACAAGGGCGGACTGCTGCTCAATGAAAACCTTGGCTGGGGTGCGACCATGCTCGCCTATTCGTCGCGCCCTCCGGATCCGGCGCATGTCGGCGAAAAGTGGCGGGAGATGTGGCTGGAGCGTCTGCACAACGAACCGTTCCTGCCCGCCGTATGGCTCAAGCACCAGACGCGCGACGCCTATTGGCGCCGTGGATCCGTCTGTGAAGACTTTTCGGCGATCAAGGCCGCGACCTTGGCCGTCGGCGGTTGGGGCGATGCCTATAAGAACGCCGTGCCGCGCCTGATGGAAGGCATTACCGCGCCGGTCAAAGGCATTATCGGACCCTGGGTCCACAAATATCCGCATTTTGCCGTGCCGGAACCACGCATCGGCTTCCTGCAGGAGGCGCTACGCTGGTGGGACCGCTGGCTCAAGGATATCGATACGGGCGTTGAAAATGATCCGGCATATCGCGGCTATCTGATGGATTCCGTGCGGCCCAAAAGCTGGTACACCGAACGTAGCGGCTATTGGATAAGTGAACAGCAATGGCCGTCGTCAAGTATCCGCAGCAAAGTGCTGCACCTTGCAGGCGATAGGACGCTGGCACTGGAACCTGCTCAGGAATTTTCGCATCAGGTCGCCTCGCCGCAAGACTGCGGCATGATGAGCGGCGAATATTGTGCCATCTGGCTCGGACCTGAAATGCCTGGCGACCAGCGCCGCGACGATGCACTCTCGGTCTGTTACGACACGTTGCTCGGCGAGACCATCGATATTGTCGGGGCTCCAAAAATCACCTTGACCCTGGCGAGCAACAAACCCGTTGCAATGGTCGCGGTGCGCCTTTGCGACGTGCATCCTGACGGAGCGTCGACCCGCATTACCTATGGCGTTCTCAATCTTTGCCATCGCGACGGGCATGACAATGCCAAGCCGTTAGTGGCCGGTGAGCCCGTGACGATTGCGCTCAAGCTCGATGATATAGCCTATAGGGTCCCGGCGGGGCACACATTGCGTGTGGCGGTGTCGTCATCCTATTGGCCGCTCGTCTGGCCATCGCCGACCCATGTCAGCCTGAATGTTCACGCAGGGAGTATCGACATTCCTTCGCGTCCGCTTGCGAGCGCAGACGAATGGGTTTTCCCGGAGCCGGAGGGCGCGTCGCCATGGCAGATCGAGACACTGCGTGAAGGCGGCAACGGCCGCACCATCGAACACGATCAGGTGACTGGCAAGATCACATTGATCATCGAGGATGACTTTGGCGAGGCGCGAGACAAGGATCACGGCCTGATCCACGGCGGGATTGCGCGCGAGCGCTGGGAGATTCACCCGGACGATCCGCTCTCGGCCTATGGTGAAACCCATTGGACCGAGACATCGGGGCGCGACAACTGGCGCACCAGGACTGAGACATTCACCACGATGCGATCGGACCAGCACAATTTCTATCTGACGGGCCGTATAGAGGCCTACGAGAACGACAATGTCGTGTTAGAACACGATTTCGCCGAAACGATTGCACGAAGCTTCATTTGAATTCAGCAGGGCCGTGGGCTCAGGAGGACTATTTAGCAATCAACAGTTGTAATCCAGGGGTATCAAGTCACATTATCACAAAAACCAATCTGGACGCGCTGCGTCGGAGCAAGAAGGGGAACTGGTATGTCTAAAGAACTCGAATATCTCAGCCGCAAAGTCGCACGCGGACACATTTCGCGCCGCGACTTCCTAGGCCGCGCAGCGGCACTTGGCGTTACGACCATGTTTGCCAATTCCCTATTGTCCAGTGCAGCGCTTGCAGAAGGTCCGGTCAAGGGCGGCACCCTGAAGGCTGGCATGCAGGGTGGCGCCTCCACCGACAGTCTCGACCCCGCGACTTGGCAAAGCCAGGTGCCGTATAAGTTCGGTCGCCAGTGGGGCGAACAACTGGTCGAGATTCAGCCCGACGGCAAGCTGGAGCCGAAACTTGCCGAAGAGTGGGGCTCATCTGACGACGCCAAGGTGTGGACCTTCAAGATTCGCAAAGGCGTCCAATTCCACGACGGCAAGGAGATGACGCCGGACGACGTCGTCGCCACGATGGAACGCCATTCGGATGCGAATTCCAAATCGGGCGCGCTCGGCATCATGGGCGGTATCGCTAACGTGAAGAAAGATGGCGATACCGTTGTTTTCACTCTGAAAGAGGCTAACGCCGACCTGCCGTTCCTGATGGACGACTATCACCTGATGATCCAGCCGAACGGCGGCAAGGACAAGCCGACGGCGGGTATCGGCACGGGCCCGTACAAGGTCGTCACCGATCAGCCCGGCGTTCGCCACATCGGTGAAAAGTTTGCCAACTACTGGAACGGCGACAAGCGTGGTCATGCCGACCAGATCGAAATCATCGTTATCAATGATGCGACTGCACGCACCGCCGCTCTTCAGTCCGGCCAGGTTCACATGATCAACCGCGTCGAGCCGAAGATCGTGGATCTCGTCAAGCGTGTTCCGGGCGTAACCATCCAGAACGTCGCCGGTAAAGGGCACTATGTGTTCATTGCACACTGCAATACGGCGCCCTTCGACAACAACGACCTGCGTCTCGCATTGAAATATGCAATGAACCGCGAGGAGATGGTTCAGAAGATCCTGCGCGGCTATGGCTCCGTCGGCAATGACTTCCCGATCAACAAGGCGTATCCACTGTTCTCCGACGATATAGAACAGCGGGCATACGATCCGGACAAGGCAGCCTTCCACTTCAAGAAGTCAGGTCACGACGGTACAGTCCTGCTTCGCACGTCCGATGTGGCATTCCCGGGTGCGGTTGATGCAGCACAGCTCTACCAGCAGAGCGCTGCCAAGGCCGGCATCAAGATCGAAGTCAAGCGCGAGCCCGGCGACGGTTACTGGTCGGAAGTCTGGAACAAGCAGCCATTCTCCGAGTCCTATTGGGGTGGCCGCCCGACCCAGGACCAGATGTATTCCACGGCTTACTATTCCAAGGCCGACTGGAACGACACGCGTTTCTTCAATCCCAAGTTCGACCAGATGCTGATTACGGCACGCGGCGAACTCGATGAGGGCAAGCGCAAGCAGATGTACCGCGACATGGCAATCATCGTTCGCGATGAGGGCGGTGTGATCGTGCCGATGTTCAACGACTTCATCGACGCGACCAGCGCCAAGGTCGGCGGTTGGGTTCCGGACGGCAATCAGGAGATGAGCGGCGGTTATGCCCTGTCACGCTGCTGGCTGAACGCCTAATCGGGCGGCGGGAAGATGAGTGCACCTGTCCTGAAACTGGTGGCCCAACGCATTGCGATGGGCCTGCTTCTCCTGCTCGCGGTCTCGGTACTCATCTTTGCCGGCACGCAAATACTGCCGGGCGATGTCGCGCAGTCCATACTCGGCCAATCGGCCACGCCGCAGGCGCTTGAAAACCTGCGGCGTGACATGGGTTTGAACGACCCTGCCTACATTCGCTACCTGCGCTGGCTCGGAGGGATCCTCACGGGGGATCTCGGTACGGCACTCTCGAGCGGACAGGACATCGCAACGTCCCTTAAGGAGCGATTGTGGAACACTCTGTTCCTCGCGTTCTGGGCGGCGGCGGTATCCATTCCCCTGGCTATCGCACTCGGGTTGCTGGCCGTGCGCTACCGCAACGGTTTCGTGGACAAGTTGATCTCCGGCCTTGGTCTCGCTTCGACCTCCCTACCGGAGTTCTTCACCGGCTATCTGCTGATCTACTTCGTGGCCGTGCGGCTGCAATGGTTTCCGAGCGTATCGACAGTCTATGAAGGCATGCCGCTCGGCGAGCGGCTCTCGGCGATCGCACTCCCCGTGACGGTACTTACACTGGTGGTTCTTGCGCATATGATGCGCATGACTCGTGCCGCAATTCTCAACGTCATGCAGTCCGCCTATATCGAAACGGCGGAACTGAAGGGGCTATCACCGCTTCAGATCATAACCCGGCACGCTTTCCCCAACGCCATCGCGCCCATCGTCAACGTCGTCATGCTCAACCTCGCATTCCTCGTTGTGGGTGTCGTCGTGGTCGAGGTCATCTTCGTTTATCCCGGCATGGGCCAATATCTCGTCGACCATGTGGCCAAACGCGACGTCCCGGTTGTACAGGCTTGCGGGCTTGTATTTGCGGCGGTCTACGTAAGTTTGAACATTGTTGCTGATATCGTGGCGATTGTTTCCAATCCCCGCCTCCGGCATCCGAAGTAGGGGCCCGCCATGTTGAACGTCAAGACCATTCCTATCAGCGCATGGATCGGCCTCATCATCACCGCGGTCTTCCTGTTTGCCGCAATATTCGCCCCCTGGGTTGCGCCATATCCCGTTGGCGAGACCGTGGGCGACGTATGGGAGCCTTCGTCGGCCAAGTACTTGCTCGGCACCGATAATCTCGGCCGAGACCTCCTGTCTCGCATGATCTATGGTGCGCGCATCACGATCTTCATTGCTGCCATGGCGACGGCGTTGTCCTTCATACTGGGGTCAGTTCTGGGTTTTGCCGCAGCCGTCATTGGCGGATGGTTCGATCAGCTCATGTCGCGCTTTGTCGATCTCATCATGGCAATCCCGACGCTGATCTTCGCACTCGTCGTGCTCTCGGTGCTGCCTGCCAACGTCATCACGCTTATTCTCGTGATGGGCCTTTTGGATGCCACCCGAGTGTATCGGCTCGCCCGAGCTGTCGCGGTCGATATCAACGTCATGGATTTCGTCGAGGCGGCAAAATTGCGCGGCGAGGGTCGGATGTGGATCATCTTTCGCGAAATCCTGCCCAACGCGCTGACGCCGCTCATCGCTGAACTCGGCCTGCGGTTCATCTTTGCGGTGCTTTTCCTCTCGGCGCTCTCTTTCCTCGGTCTCGGCGTACAACCGCCAGATGCCGATTGGGGCGGCATGGTCAAGGAGAACAAGGAAGGCATTGTGTTCGGTGTGCCGGCAGCACTTATTCCAGCTGCGGCGATTGCCGTTCTCGCGATCTCGGTCAACCTCGTTGCCGATTGGATATTGAACCGAACCACAAGTTTGAAGGGAGGTCGCAATGGCTAAGGCACCAGCGAAGGACAAGACCGGTCTCCTCCTCGATATCCAGAACCTGCGCATCGAGGCGACAAGTTATCCGCCCGGTGAGCCGCCGCGTAATGTCGTCATCGTCGACGGTATCTCGGTGAAGCTGGAGCGCGGCAAGGTGCTTGGCCTCATCGGCGAATCCGGCGCGGGCAAATCTACCATCGGCCTTTCGAGCATGTGTTACGGCCGCGGCGGCGTGCGCATCACCGGCGGGCAAGTCGTCTTGAACGGCCGCGATCTTCTGAAGGGCGGGCCGAGACTGTTGCGCCAAGTCCGGGGCAGGGAGGTTTGTTATGTCGCGCAGTCAGCGGCGGCCTCGTTCAATCCCGCCCGTAAGCTCATGGACCAGGTGATAGAAGCTGCGCTGTTGCACAGGATTTGCACCAGAGCCCAAGCTGAGAAACGCGCGATTGGTCTTTTCAGGAAGCTCGGTCTTCCGAATCCGGAAACGTTCGGACAGCGCTTCCCGCACCAGGTCTCCGGCGGCCAGTTGCAGCGGGCAATGACTGCCATGGCGCTGTGCTCGGAGCCTGACCTCATCGTCTTCGACGAGCCGACCACGGCCTTGGACGTGACCACCCAGATCGACGTGCTGGCGTCGATCAAGGAGGCCATACACGACACCAATGTCGCCGCGCTCTATATTACGCACGATCTTGCGGTCGTTGCGCAGGTCGCCGACGACATCATGGTGTTGCGCCATGGCAAGCTCGTCGAATACGGCGATACGCGCCAGATCATCAAGGAGCCGCGCCAACAGTACACGAACCAGCTGGTGTCCGTGCACCACATTCCGCATCAGGAAACGAACCCGACCGACGCGCCTGTGTTGGCCGTGAACAATATCACGGCGGCTTATGGCGGCGGGCTCGTGAAAGTGCTGAAGAACGTCACCGTTGACGTGCACCTCGGTCAGACGCTTGCGGTCGTTGGCGAATCCGGGTCGGGAAAGTCGACGCTCGCGCGGGTGGTCACAGGGCTGTTGCCGCCGATGGAAGGGAGTATCACCTTCAACGGACGTACGCTTTCGCCGCGATTGGCCAACCGCACCCGTAACGACCTGCGCGAATTGCAAATGATCTACCAGATGGCGGACGTCGCCATGAATCCACGCCAGACCATCGGCACCATCATTGGGCGCCCACTTGAATTCTACTTCGGTATGAAGGGCAGAGAGCGCGATGCCCGCGTACTGGAATTGCTCGAGAAGATCGAGATGGGCAAGGGTTTCGCCGACCGCTATCCGGCAGAACTCTCTGGTGGGCAGAAACAGCGTGTCTGTATTGCCCGCGCTCTTGCGGCAAAGCCGAAGCTCATCATTTGCGACGAGGTCACGAGCGCGCTCGATCCCCTCGTTGCGGACGGCATCCTCAAGCTCCTGCTTGATCTTCAGAAGGATGAAAACGTCGCCTATATCTTCATCACCCACGATCTCGCCGTGGTCAAATCCATCGCCGATGCGATTGCGGTCATGTATCGCGGTGAAGTTGTGCGCTATGGGCCGAAGTCGGAGGTGCTGAAGCCGCCATTCGACGCCTATACGGATTTGTTGCTATCGTCAGTTCCGGAAATGGAATTGGGCTGGCTTGAAGGCGCCATGAAGAACCGACGCATGGCGAGCGCTGGGAACTAGAGGTGGACTCTCTTAGCCGGGAAGCAGCTTCGGATCGATGACAGCTTGACGAACGTAGCTTCGTGCGCGCCAGTTACCGTACTTGCCGGCGATACGGTGCCACCGACGGGGACACCCTAACCCTATTACCGATAAAGCCTGGAGATGGCGAAACCGCCGCCCCAATCCCGTTGTCCTCGACCAAGCCGTGATCCTCCAGTATACTGTCGATCCGCTCGGAAAGCCGGGCAATGGGGGGGACCATGCAATGCAAATCTCCTTTAAGGGCAGGAAGGTCGCTGTAGCGGGCGGCAGTCGCGGTATCGGTCGCTCGATTGCTCTGGCATTCGCCGCCGAAGGTGCCGATGTAGCGATCTGCGCTCGCAATGCGCAGGGTCTCGAGGCGGTGGAAATTGAGCTGAAGCGACATGGAGGTACGGTTTTCAGTGCGCCATGCGATCTCGGTGAAGTATCGGCACCCGCGCGCTTTGTGTCGGGGGCCGCCAGCGCGTTTGGCGGTATCGACATCCTGATTAACAACGCGTCGGGCTTTGGCCTAAAGGACGACGAGAGCGGCTGGCTCGCCAGCACCAATGTCGACCTGATGGCGACGGTACGCGCTACCCAGGCTGTCATTCCATTCATGGAGAAAGCGGGCGGTGGCGTCATCATCAACATCTCGTCGATTTTCGGCCTGATGGCGATGCCGCGTACGCTGCCTTACGCTGCAGTCAAGGCGGCGCTCGTCAATTACACCATGGGTCAAGGTCTGGCGCTAGCATCAAAGCGCATCCGGATAAACGCAATCGCGCCCGGCTCGATCGAGTTTCCAGGTGGCGTGTGGGATAACCGCAAGTCGTCCGATCCCGAATTATACCAGCGCACGCTGAGCAAGATACCTTGGGGGCGGTTTGGAACGCCGGAAGAGATCGCAAAAGTTGCCTTGTTCCTGGCGAGCGAAATGGGGAGTTGGGTGACGGGGCAAACGATCGTTGTCGACGGCGGTCAATCGCTGGCCTGAATGAGCACCATAGAGTTTCGACACCAACGTCGTGGGCGAATCCCGCTCTCTACCGTAAACAGGGATCCAACATTTCTGCGGGGCAAACTTGCTCGTGATATCAGATCAAGCAGAGTGCTCTACAGCTGTCCCGGCCAGCGGCCCTGTCCCAGAAGATGCACGGCGGTGACGATCCGCCGGAAGCTCGAACGCGCTCGTTCGACGCTATGGCGGGCGCGCAGATAAGCGTGCACGAGCCCGGGCTCATTGTTCCAGATCGCCTTGCCGCCTGCGGCCAGGATCTTGTCGCGGTAGTGCCTTCCGTCGTCCGAGAGCGGATCGCACTCAGCTGAAATGACAATCGTTGGGGGCAGTCCCGCGAAATCCTTGTCATTCAGCGGCGCGAAACGTGGATCTGTGGACCAGTTGAAGCCGCCGCCCCGTACATTGAAATAATAAAGCGTATCTCGGGTTGTGAGCATCGGCGCTTCCCCGTGGGTCACATAGGAACCCTGATCGGTTGCGCCACCAAGCCCGGGATAAATGAGGACCTGGCCGATCGGTGCGCGTTCGTGGTGACGAACGTGATGCGAGACAGCAGCCCCAAGATTGCCGCCGGCGCTATCGCCGCAGATGACGATTGGCAGATCAGAGGTCGAAGCCATATGCTCGAAAGCTGCGAGACAGTCTCTGAACGATGTGGGATGCAGATGCTCGGGTGCCAGGCGATAATCGACGGCGATAATGCGAAAGCCGGTGACGTCGCAAATCTCGGCGCAAACATCGTCGTGGCTGTCGAGCCCGCCGACGACGAAGCCGCCGCCATGAAAATAGAGGCAGACGGCTTCGGGGTCGGAGCCCTTCTTGTCGTAAACGCGGATGGGTATTTTGTGGTCGCGCGCATCAATGAGTTGATCCGCCGACGAGACAGCCTCCGGATGGCCGGCGAAGAATGCGCGGCACATCGTGTTGTAGACATCGCGCTGCTGCGCGATCGTCAGGTCGATCGCGTCCGGAGGGTAGAAACTGTTCGTCCTGTCAATGAACGCCCAGGTTTCTTCGTCGATCAGGACGGAATAGTCGGTGGTCATCTTCCCTTCCAAACAGGATCGCGCTTCTCGGCAAAGGCCTTGAAACCCTCCTGTCCATCTTCCGAGGCATAAAGGATGTCAACCGTGCGGAACTTCCGCTTGGTGATCATATTCATTGCCTGCTGGAATGTCATGTTCTCAGCTTCGCGTGCGACTTCCTTGATCGCGGCGAAGACGAGTGGCGGACCGCTTTCGAGCAAGCGTGCAATCTCCCAGACGCGTTCCATCAGTTTGTCTTTGGGCAGGACCTCGTTGACGAGCCCCCAGCGATGGGCTTCGGCAACGTCCATCCAGCGTCCAGTGAAAAGAAGGTCCATGGCAACATGATAGGGGATGCGCTTCGGCAACTTCACGGTGGCCGCATCGGCGAGCGTCCCGGCGCGAATCTCGGGAAGGGCAAAGCTCGAATGATCGGATGCAAGGATCATGTCGCAGGAAAGCGCCAGTTCAAAACCGCCGCCGACCGCCATGCCATTGACTGCGGCGATGACCGGTTTGTTCAGATCGCGCAGTTCCTGCAGGCCGCCGAAACCGCCGACACCGTAGTCGCCGTCCACGGCATCGCCGCCTGCGGCCGCCTTGAGGTCCCAGCCGGCGCAGAAAAACTTGTCGCCGGCGGTCTGGACGATGGCGACGCGCAATTCGGGATCGTCGCGGAACTCCTTGAACGTTTCACCCATCAACCGGCTCGTCACCAGATCGATGGCATTTGCCTTCGGCCGGTCGAGCGTGACCTCGAGAATGCCGCCTTCGCGTCTTGTTCTTACAACGTCGTTCAATTCAGCTCTCCCTTTGTCACCAGCAGCGCATCGGCGATCCATGCGCCATCTCCCTTGCCGCAGACGAGCAGCGGATTGATATCCAACTCGACGATGCGGCCTGCGTTCTTCACGGCGAAGTCGGCGATTGCCAAAATGGCGTCGAGCGCCGCCTCAACATCGGCCTGTTTCTTGCCGCGATAACCGTCAAGCAGCGGGAACATGCGAAGCGAACGCAAGGACGCCTCGATTTCCGCGCGGCTCGACGGCAGAAGCAGGGTTGCCGTATCCTGCAGGAGTTCGACGAGAACGCCGCCAGTCCCAAGTGTCATCACCGGGCCGAATTGCGGATCGTCGATAATACCGACAATCAGTTCGGCAACCGCACCGGTCACCATCCGCTCGACGTAAAGACCCGTTCCAAGCGCCGCAAGGTCATTCGCTGCGCTCCGCACTTCATCGCTATTTTTCAAGTTGAGCCGCACCGCATTGTGCTCGGATTTGTGGGCGATGCCGAGCGCCTTCAAGGCAACGGGATAGCCGAGCCCATTGGCAACGATAAGCGCTTCGTCGGCGGTCTGGCAGCGCCGGCCATCAGGTACGGGCAATTCCAACTTCCGCAAAAGGGCCTTGGCGTCGGCCTCATCCGGCAAGACGGTCCCAAGTGCGTTTGAGGTACCCGGCGCGGCGACCAGCGCAGAGGTGGCCTTTCTCCAGGCACGCCCGATGAAGGCGGCTGCCTCGGCTGCATCGAACGCTTCGGTGATACCGCACAGCGGCGCTATGCCGCTCTGCATCAGCCCGGCCATGTACTCTTCCGGAATGTTTTCGGGCAGGGAGGCAACGATGGCGCCCTTGGCATGATTGGTCTTGAGCGCGCTTTCGAAGCCGCGCACCGTCGACCACCAATCCACATCCGAGCATCGGTCCTTGCGCGGAAAATCAAGAACGAGACAGCTCAGCGAAAAACCACCGGATACCATGGCTGTGAAGGTGTCCGTGAGTGCCGGCTCGTTGTTCCAAATGAAGGTGTGATAGTCGAGTGGGTTCGCCACAGCGACGAGGGGTCCAAGCGTCGCCTTGACGCGCGCCCTGTGCTCTGGGGTTAGTGCCGGAAATTCGACTGACCGGCCCTCGGCACTGTCCGCCATGACCGACGCCTCGCCGCCGGAGCAGCTCATCGAGCACAGCGTAGTGCCGTCGAGCGGACCATGCACGTGCAGCAGCTTCAACGTTTCGAGGAACGAGGCGATCGAATTGACGCGGGCAATACCGAGGCGCTTCAGGAATGCGTCGGATGCGGCGTCGGAGCCGGCGAGCGATGCGGTGTGCGACACTGTCGCCGCACGTGCTTGCGCCGAGCGGCCAACTTTCATCGCAACGATCGGCTTACGGAGTTCGCGCGCCCTCCTTGCAAGGGCCTCGAACTTCGGCGCTGACTGGAACGCTTCGATATGGAGGCCGAGCGCGGTTACGCGATCGTCCTCGAGCAGCGCGATCGCCATGTCGGGCAGGCCGGTCTGTGCCTGGTTGCCGGCGGTCATCACATGAGCAATCGGCAATCCGCGCATCTGCATCGTCATGTTGATGGCGATGTTCGACGACTGGGTGATGATAGCGACACCGCGCTCATCGGGGCCAAGCCGACGCCCACCATGCTGGTCCGGCCAAAGAAGCGCGCCATCGCAATAATTGATGAGGCCATAGCAGTTTGGCCCGATGATCGGCATGTCGCCTGCCGCTTCAACAAGTTCTTCCTGCAAGCGCGCGCCGTCAGCGTCGTCTGCACCCGCTTCAAGAAAGCCGGAGGCGTAACAGACAGCGACGCCCGCACCCGCGTCGCGCAATTCACGTACGATATCGAGTGTGAGGAAACGGTTGACACCGATAAAGGCAGCGTCTGGACTGCCGGGTAGGTCGGCAACGGAACGGTACACCTTGAGGCCGAGGATTTCGTCGTGCTTGGGATGCACCGGCCAAATCTCGCCGGTAAAGCCCATTTTCTGCGATTGCCTGATGACTTCGATGGCTTGGAGGCCACCAAATACGGCAATGGATTTTGGTCGAAGCAGCCGGTCGAGCTTATACGATGCCATGAAATGCTCCGTTACGCGCCATGCGGGCGGAGCAGGGCACGCGAGATAATATGCCGCTGAATCTCGGACGTGCCTTCCCAGATGCGCTCGACGCGGGCGTCGCGCCAGATGCGCTCGAGCGGCAGATCATCCATCAGGCCCATGCCGCCATGGATCTGGATTGCCTCATCGGCGACGAATGCGAGCATTTCTGTGGCCTTGAGCTTCGCCATAGCCATGTCCTGGTCCGTCACCGTGCCCTGGTCGAACTTCCAGCCTGCCTCAAAGGTCAGCAGATCGGCGGCCTTGAGCTCCGTCGCCATGTCGGCGAGCTTGAACGAGACGCCCTGGAACTTGCCGATCTGCTGGCCGAACTGTTGGCGCTGGGCCGCATATTCGATGGCGTGTCCGAGCGCTCGTTCTGCGCGGCCGAGGCAGGTCGCCGCGACCTGCAGACGGGTTGCACCAAGCCACGTATTGGCAACTTCGAAGCCCTTGTGAACTTCGCCGAGGATCGCATCCTGCGGAAGGCGGCAATCATCAAACTCGACGATCGCATTGGTGTAGCCGCGGTGGGAAACGTTGCGGTAGCCTTCACGGATCGTCATGCCGGGATGACCCTTGTCGACGAAGAAGGCAGTGATCTTCTTTTTCTTGCCGCGCGGCGTCTCCTCTTCCCCGGATGCGACGAAAAGAATGACGAAATCGGCTTCAAGAGCATGGCTGATGAAGTGTTTCGTTCCGTTGACCACCCAGTCGCCGCCCTTTTCGACGGCCGTTGCCTTCATGCCGCGCAGGTCGGACCCCGCACCGGGCTCGGTCATCGCAAGGCAGTCTGACTTTTCGCCGCGAATACAGGGGTAGAGGTACTTTTCCTTCTGCGCGTCCGTACCTGCAAGTAGAATGTTCGACGGACGGCCGACGCAGGTCCAATGCAGCGCATAATTGGCGCGGCCGAGTTCCTTCTCGTAAAGTAGCCAGGTGACCGTATCGAGCCCGGCACCGCCAACTTCAGCAGGCATGTTGGCCGCGTAAAGACCCGCCTCCATTGCCTTTTGCTTGAGTTCGTCGGCGAGTTCCTTGCGCAAGACGCCCGTGCGCTCCACCTCCGCTTCATGCGGGTAAAGTTCGTTCTCGACAAAGGCGCGCGTCGTTTCGACGATCAGCCTCTGCTCTTCCGAAAGACCGAAATCCATGTGTTTTAGTCCTTCTTTTTCTTGGGCTTGTTGGCTTTGGCCTTCTGGGCGGACTTCGATGTAACTGGCTTCTGCGCGAGCTTCGAAAGACGCTTCGTATAGTCCTTGTAGAGCGCGCCGGCGCCCCAGCCCTTGCCCTTGTTCTGGCGCGACAGGGCTTCCATGATCGCCACGAGATTGTCGTCGCGGATACGCTCGAGCTCGCGGATCGAAAGGCCGTGCGCCTGCTCATCCGACTGGTTGGCAATCTTGTCGACGAGCTCCTCGGTCAGTTCCGGCACGTCCATGAGTTTCGTCCACGGCCAGGAAAGGCAAGGGCCGAATTGCGCGATGAAGTGGCGCATGCCCGCTTCACCACCAGCGACGCGGTAGACCTGGAACATGCCCATTTGCGCCCAGCGAATCCCGAACGAATAGCGCATGATGTCGTCGAGTTCCTCGACGGTCGTGATGTCATCCTTGATAAGCCAAAGCGATTCGCGCCAGACGGCTTCAAGCAGGCGATCGCCGACGAAGGCCTCGATCTCCTTGCGGATCACAACCGGCTTCATGCCGATCGAGGCATAGAGCTCGCGGGCCTTTTCGACAGCCGCAGGCGACGTCTGCTTACCGCCAACAATTTCGACCAGCGGAAGGAGGTAGACCGGGTTGTAAGGGTGGCCCACAACCAGCCGCTCGGGATGTTGCATCGCGGTCTGCATGTCGGAAGGCAGGATGCCCGAAGTCGAAGAACCGACAATGGCATCGACGGCCGCATGCTTGTCGATTTCGGCCAGAACCTTATGCTTGAGTTCAAGGCGTTCAGGAACGCTTTCCTGAATGAAATCAGCGCCGTCTACCGCATCCTTGATCGATTTTGCGAATGTCAGCTTGCCTTCCTTCGGCAGGCCTTCCGGCAGCATGGTTTTGTAGGCGCGGCGAGAATTCTCCATCACCTCGCTGACCTTGCGCTCCGCCTCTGGATCGGGATCGAAGATTGAAACGTCGATACCGTTGAGGATAAGGCGCGCGACCCAGCCTGCACCAATTACGCCGCCGCCGACGGCCGCAGCCTTGCGAATTCCAGCCATTTAATCACCAGCCCTTTGTAAGTTTCATGCGCTCGCGGACGTCATTCGGTCCGAGAATCTTTGCGCCCATGCCTTCGGCAATCTTCACCGCCCGCTCAACCAGAGGTCCGTTGGTGGCCAGCACGCCCTTGTCGAGCCAGATATTGTCTTCGAGACCGACGCGTATATTGCCGCCCGCGAGCATGGCCATCGCCGCATAGGGCATCTGGTTGCGTCCGATCGAGAAGGCAGAGAACGTCCAGTTCTTGGGCAGGTTGTTGGTGAGGGCAAGCAGCGTGTTGATGTCGTCCGGCGCGCCCCAGGGAATGCCCATGCACAGCTGTACCATAACCGGATCCTCGAGCAGCTTCTGGTCATAAAGCCATTTTGCGAGGAGAAGGTGGCCCGTATCGAAGATTTCGACTTCGGGGCGAACGCCGAGCGCCTTTATCTGCGCCGCCATTGCCTTCAGCATGGCCGGCGTGTTGGTCATGACATAATCGCCTTCGCCGAAATTCATCGTGCCGCAATCGAGCGTGCAGATTTCCGGGCGAAGCTTGGCGACATGTTCCAGGCGCTCGGTCGCTCCAGCCATGTCGGTGCCGTTGGCGGAAGGCGGCATTGGCTGCTCGACGCTGCCGAGGGTAAGATCGCCGCCCATGCCCGCCGTGAGGTTCAATACCATATCGACGCCGGACGCCTTGATGTGCTCGACGACCTCGGCATAGAGCGCGACGTCGCGCGAGCCCTTGCCGGTTTTCGGATCGCGGACATGGATGTGCGCGACGGCGGCGCCAGCATTTGCCGCGGCAATGCACTCGTCGGCAATCTGGCGCGGCGTCACCGGCACCTTGTCCGAACGACCAGTCGTGTCGCCCGCGCCCGTGACAGCACAGGTGATGAATACTTCGCGATTGGGGGTAAGTCCCATAGCTCTGCTCCCATATTTTTGATTGACGTGATCATGCCCCGATTGCCAAGCGATGCTTTGCAATATACGAATTGTAATTGATGAATAGCGAAGTATCGCCAGTCTTTTTACCTGACACCAACCCGCTGGAGGTGACTGTCCTCGTTTTTAGCGGCGCATCGCTTATGTGTGTTGCATCGACAATCGATCCGATGCGTGCCGCCAATCGCGTGTCGGGAAGTACGTTGTTCACGTGGAAAATCGTCTCGCTCGACGGGGAGCCAGCGATGATGACATGCGGCTTGCCGATTGCGGTTTCTGGTTCATTCGACACTTCGGAAAAAGGCGGTATGCTTTTGGTAATCGGTGGTTTTGGAACGTCCGACATCGCGCGCACGACATTTACCGCGAACCTGCGTCGTGCTGTGCACAATTATCAGATGATCGGTGGCATCGAGGCGGGATCCTGGCTGCTCGGCAGGGCTGGCCTCCTGGCAGGACGCAAGGCGACCACCCATTGGGAGGACATGGAGGAATTCACGGCGGAATTTGCGGATTCTGACGTGAGGCCCGACCGCTACGTGATCGACGGCCCTGTTTTTACCAGCGGCGGGGCCTCGCCCACCTTCGATCTGATGCTGCATTTGATTCGCTCGCGCTATGGGATGTCGGTCGCCCTCGATGTTGCCAGCGTCTTCATTTACGACGAGGCGCACACCTCCAGCGATGCACAGCCGCTGGTCTCGCTTGGCCGGCTCGATGACGTTCATCCGAAACTGGCCGGCGCGATCCGGCTTATGGAAGCCCATATCGATGCGCCGTTGACGGTTGGAGCAATCGCAAGACGCTGCGGCTTGAGTGCGCGCAGCCTCGAGAAGATCTTTGCAAGAGCGGTCGGTGAGGGACCCGGGCGCTATTATCTGCGCCTGCGGCTCAAGGTGGCGCGGCGGTTGATTACCGACACGAGATCGCCGTTGGCGGATATCGCTGCGCGTACGGGATTTTCGTCGGCAGCCGCCTTTACTCGCACGTTCAGGAATTTCGAAGGGAAGCCGCCAAGCGCATTCCGACCCAACCATTGATGATCTTACCGCCATGGCTCGTCGCTTTTGGCACAGCGGGCAGCCAGACACCCATGTTTCAAATCCAGCGATCGACGGGCGTCGCCTCGCCAAGAACCAGGAGCACAATATGTCAACAACCGCAGACGTTGGACTTTACAATTCCGCACTTATCCCGATCGAAAAGGAATGGATCGACTATAACGGCCATCTGAACATGGCTTACTACAATGTGGTGTTTGACCGTGGCGGCGACGAGTTCCTGGCAGAGCTTGGTTTCGGTCCCAAATATGCGGCCGAGCGTAAGCTTACGATCTACACGGCCGAGGTTCACATCTGTTACGTCCAGGAACTTCACCTCGACGATGTTGTGACGGTCACCAGCCAGCTTATCGACTACGACGGCAAGCGCCTGCATACCTACAATGAAATCATCCATCAGGATGGCTGGGTGGCCGCGACATGCGAGGTATTGTCGTTGCACGTCGATATGAGCGGCCCGAAGGTGACGCCGTTTCCGGAAGATGTGCTGCCCAAGCTCGCTTTCTATAAAGAGGCCCATGCGAGGCTGCCGACACCCGCTCGCGCCGGTCGGGCGATCGGTATCAAGAAGAAGTAGGATCACCGCCGAACTGCTCGACCAGCCAACGCTCGAATTGACGAATTCTGGTTTCTCCGACCCGTTCCTTGCGGCAGATCATGTACCACGCGCCGGGCTGAGGCACCTTGAGGGCAAACGGCGCGACGAGGCGGCCGGCCTTGATGTCGTCCGCGACGAGGAAGTCCGGCGCGACCGCCACACCCTGGCCATCAAGCGCCGACTGCAACGCGGCGAGATAGGTGTCGAACTTCAATGTGACGGCACGTCCGGTATCTGCGAAGCTGGCAGCTTCGAGCCAGGTTCCCCAGTCCTCGGGCGCCGTATAGAGCGCCAGCCGCGGCACATTGCTCAGAGCTTTTGCATCGGCGGTCTCACCCATGCGCGCTGCGACCTGTGCACTGCATACAGGATACATTTCAGCCTTGATCAATAGCCGGTAGTGCAAGTTCAGTCGCTCCGGCCGGGTCGTATGAATGATGCCGATGTCCGAACTGTCGATATTCAGTTCCCAGTCGAGCTGGCTGGTACCGATGCGGATGGCGAGATTCGGATTGACCTTGCGGAAGTCAGAGAGGCGGGGAATGAGCCAGCGAATGGCAAATGTCGCATAGGTCTCGATCGCGAGGTCATCGGTCGTGCCGAGGCGGTTGATCAGCGCGCTGCCACGCGCGATCTTTTCGAATGCGTCGCGCATGTAAGGATAATAGAGTGTCCCTGCATCGGTAAGCGACACGCCGCGCGGCAGGCGTTCGAAGAGCTTGACCCCGAGAATTGTCTCCAGTTCGGAAATGCGATGGCTTATTGCCGACTGCGTGACCCCGAGTTCGTCGCCGGCGAGACGGAAACTCAACAGCCGCGCTGATGCCTCGAACGCCCGCAAGGAGCCGAGCGGGGGTATCCGGGGTTTGGACATCATGACGGAAAAACCTTGTCGAAATGGGACTAGTGAGAATAATTCATGTCTTTATGAGCAACCATCGCTTGAATGCCGCCCAATGCGGAATCATTCTAATCTGCGACGCACCTGGGAAACAATAAGCGTCCAGAAACAATCTTCTTCGGAGAATGACATGGCGGCGGAACAGGCTTTTGCAGAACTTGCACCGGCTTTGGACAAGATCGATCGTTTGGTAGCCGACCATCGCGCGGGCCATGGGCTCGTGCGCGCCTTTTATATGGATCCGGACGTCTATGCGCGCGATATGGAAAGAGTGTTCCGGCGCCATTGGCATTGCATCGGGCACGCCAGCATCATTCCGAATCCTGGCGATTTCGAACTGTTCAAGATCGATGCGGAAGCCATCATCGTTTCGCGAACCGAGGACGGTTCGATCCACGCATTCCTCAACGTTTGCCGGCATCGGGGTGCGGAGGTCTGCACGAAGCAGAAGGGCAATGCCCGCTTCTTCGTTTGCCCCTATCATGCCTGGACTTATGCCAATGACGGCAGCCTGCGCGCAGCGCGCTTGATGCCGCGGGATTTCGACCGAACAGCGCACGGCCTCAGGAAGCTGCATGTGCGTGTCGCAGACGGGTTGATCTTCATTTGCTTTGCCGACGAACCTCTCGATTTCTCCATCATCGAGCAGTCGCTCCGCACGACCTGCGGGCAGTATGGCTGGGGCGATGCCAAGGTGGCGCACCGCGAAACCTACGCGGTCGATGCCAACTGGAAGCTTGCGGTCGAGAATTACGTGGAGTGCTACCACTGCGGTCCCGCTCACCCGGAATACTCGCAAACGCATGCCCTCGAACAGCCTGCCGAGAAGATCGTCGAACTCAATGCGAAGATGGAGCAGCGCACTTGCGCGCTCGGCATCGACATCGCGACTGGGGACAACTGGCAGAATTCCGCTCACGGAAAGGAGGCGATCCACACTTTCCGCTACGCCCTCTACGATGGCGTCAAGAGCGGCAGCGAAGACGGTTCACCGGTGGCCCCGCTGATGGGCCGCTTCACGGAGTTCGACGGTGGAGTCACCTCGATACATCTCGGCGGCACGAGCTTCCTCGTCTGTTACCCCGACCACGGCATGATCTATCGCTTTATTCCGAAGACCGTCGATACTTGCGAGATGGAGCTCATCTGGCTCGTGCGCGGCGATGCCGAGGAAGGCAAGGACTACGATCTAGAGAAGCTGACCTGGCTGTGGAAAGTGACGACTGCCGAAGACAAGGCGATCATCGAACATACGGCGCGGGGCGTTCGGTCGAACTATTTCGTGCCGGGACCCATCGCACCGATGGAATACAATGAGTTGCGGTACGTCCAGTGGTACCTCGATGAAATCGGCCGGGCGTAAGCCCGGCTACGAAAATGCATGAGACCACGGGAGACTTACATGTCTGAATTTCCAACGTCGGCGCGCGTCGTCATCATCGGTGGCGGAGCGGTCGGCGTTTCTTCGCTTTACCATCTTGCCAAGGCCGGCTGGACCGACTGCGTCCTCCTCGAGAAGAACGAGCTCACGTCAGGTTCGACCTGGCATGCCGCCGGCAACGTTCCGACGTTCTCGGCCTCCTGGTCGGTCATGAACATGCAGCGATATTCGGCTGAGCTCTATCGCAGACTTGCCGCCGAAGTCGACTATCCCATGAACTATCATGTCACCGGCTCGCTGCGACTTGCCCACAGCAAGGAGCGTATGCGCGAGTTTGAGCGCGTCAAGAGCATGGGGCGCTATCAGGGCATGGACATTGAAGTGCTCGGTGTCGACGAGATCAACGGACGCTATCCGTTCATAGATACACATGAGCTTGCCGGCGCCCTATACGATCCGAATGACGGCGACATTGATCCGGCGCAGCTGACACAGGCTCTGGCAAAAGGCGCCCGCGATATGGGTGCGAAGATCATTCGCTTCTGTCCTGTCACCGGAGCGCGCCGCGACAAGGATGAATGGGTGATTTCGGCGCCGCAAGGAGAAATACGCTGCGAATATGTCGTCAATGCCGCCGGCTACCGGGCCAAGGAAATAGGCAAGCTGTTCGGCCGCGATGTTCCCATGATGGTCATGAGCCATCAGTACCTGCTCTTCGACGAAATTCCGGAGATCGCCGCTTGGACGCGCGAGAACGGCCACAAGCTGCCGCTGCTGCGCGACGTCGATTCCTCCTATTATCTGCGCCAGGAAAAGAACGGCATGAATCTTGGCCCCTATGAGCGCAACTGCCGCGCGCATTGGGCAACGCCGGACGATCCGATGCCGGACGATTTCTCGTTCCAACTCTTCCCTGACGATCTCGAGCGCCTCGACTGGTACTTGAACGACGCCATCGCCCGCGTTCCGATCCTCGGGACAGCCGGACTTTCGAAGATCATCAACGGGCCCATTCCCTACGCTCCAGACGGGAATCCGCTGATCGGGCCGATGCCGGGTGCTCCAAACGCCTTCGAGGCCTGTGTATTCACCTTCGGCATTGCACAGGCCGGCGGCGCCGGTAAGGTTCTCGCGGAATGGGTGACGGAGGGCGCGACCGAATGGGATATGTGGTCGTGCGATCCGCGCCGCTTCACCGCCTTCACCGATCACGACTATTGCGTCGCCAAGGGGCTCGAGGTCTACGGTCACGAATACGCCATCCATTTCCCAAGCCACACCTGGCCGGCGGGTCGCAACAAGAAGCTCTCGCCGCTCCATGACCGCATCGCCAAGCTGGGCGGGCAGTTCGGCGCCTACAACGGCTGGGAACGGGCGAACTGGTATGCAAAGCCGGGCGACGACACCTCAGAAGAGGTAACCCAGACATTTTCGCGCAATGGACCATGGCATGAGCGCATTCGTGAGGAATGCCATGCGGTGCGCGACGCGGTCGGTATTCTGGACCTCCCTGGTTTCTCGCGGTTTCGGGTGAGCGGCGAGGGCGCTCGCGAATGGCTTTCGACGCTCATCACCGGCATTGTGTCCAAACCCGGGCGTATCGGACTTGCCTATTTTGCCGACGCCAAGGGCCGTGTCGTCACGGAAATGTCGATCATGGCAATCGACGAAAATCTCTTCTTCCTCATCGCGGCGGGGGTCGCCGAGTGGCATGATCGCGACTGGCTGGTCAATCACTTGCCCGCCGGCAGCGCAATCACGGTCGATAATGTGACCGAACAGTTCTCGTGCCAGATCGTCACCGGCCCGAAGGCGCGCGACCTCTTCAAGGATATCTGCGCGGCCGATCTCGACAAATCGTGGCTCTCGCACCAGTCAACGCAGATCGCTGGACGATACTGCCAGTTGGTCCGGGTGTCGTTTGCGGGCGAACTTGGCTGGGAGGTGCACACCAAGGTTGCGGATACCGCCGCCATTTTCGATGCGATATGGGAAGCGGGGCAGCAATACGGGATCAAGCCGTTCGGGATGTTCGCGCTCGACTCGCTTCGCCTAGAGAAGGGTTACCGCGCCTGGAAGGGCGATCTTTCGACAGACTATACGCCGCTGCAGAGCGGACTCGATCGGTTCGTCAAATGGGAAAAGCCTGATTTCCTCGGCAAGGCCGCGCTTGAAAGTGAAAAGCAACGCGGCGTCAGCAAGCGTTTCGTCACGCTAACGGTCGATGCGGCCGATTGCGATGCGCCTTACATGTCCACGCTCTGGCACAATGGCGACATCGTCGGCGAGACGACATCCGGCGGCTGGGGCCACCGGATCGACAAGTCGATAGCGCTCGGCATGCTCAAGACCGAACTGACCGAGCCCGGCACCGAAGTCGAGGTTGAGATCTTCGGTGAACGCTACAAGGCGGTTGTGCATCCGGACCAGCCACTTTGGGATCCCAAGAACGAAAGAATCCGCGCATGAGTTCGCTACCCACGAAGGCAAGGGCTGTCATCATCGGCGGCGGCGTGTCCGGTTGCTCGGTCGCGTATCATTTGGCGAAGCTCGGCTGGACCGACGTCGTCCTCCTCGAGCGCAAGCAACTCACCTCAGGTACGACGTGGCATGCCGCCGGCCTGATCGGGCAGCTTCGTGCATCGCAAAACATGACGCGGCTCGCAAAGTATTCGGCGGACCTTTACGTCAAACTTGAAGCCGAAACTGAGGTTGCCACGGGTATGCGGCAGGTCGGTTCGATCACCGTCGCACTTACCGAGGAACGCAAGCACGAGATCTGCCGCCAAGCATCACTTGCGCGGGCTTTTGATGTCGACGTGCGGGAAATATCTCCTAGGGAAGTCAAGGAGATGTATCCGCATCTTAACGTTGAGGATGTGGTTGGAGCGGTGCATTTGCCGCTTGATGGCCAATGTGATCCTGCCAACATCGCGATGGCTTTGGCGAAAGGCGCGCGCCAGCGCGGTGCAAAGATCGTCGAGAATGTAAAGGTGACAGACGTTCTTAAGAAGGATGGCCGCGTCGCCGGCGTGTCCTGGTCGAAAGGCGATGAGCGGGGCACGATTGCAACCGACGTCGTCATCAATTGCGCCGGCATGTGGGCCCGCGACCTTGCGGCCACGTCCGGTGTCACGGTGCCGCTCCACGCCTGCGAGCATTTCTATCTGGTGACGGAAGCGATCGAAGGGCTCGGGCGTTTGCCGGTGCTGCGCGTGCCGGACGAATGCGCGTATTACAAGGAAGACGCCGGCAAAATGATGCTTGGGGCTTTCGAGCCCGTCGCCAAGCCCTGGGGGATGAACGGTATTTCGGAAGACTTCTGTTTCGATCAGTTGCCAGAGGATTTCGAGCATTTCGAACCGATCCTAGAAATGGGCGTCAACCGCATGCCAATGCTCGGCACGGCTGGTATTCATACCTTTTTCAACGGTCCGGAGAGTTTTACGCCCGACGACCGCTACTATCTGGGCGAGGCGCCGGAGCTTGGCGGCTATTGGGTTGCCGCCGGCTATAATTCCATCGGCATCGTCTCGTCAGGCGGCGCTGGCATGGCGCTGGCGCAGTGGATTCATGACGGCGAGGCGCCGTTCGACCTCTGGGAGGTCGATATACGCCGGGCGCAGCCATTCCAGAAGAACCGCCGCTACCTCAAGGAACGCGTTTCGGAAACGCTGGGCCTGCTTTATGCCGATCATTTTCCCTACAGGCAGATGGCGACATCGCGAAACGTTCGCCGTTCACCGATCCACCAACACCTGAAGCAGCGTGGCGCTGTCTTCGGCGAGGTCGCCGGCTGGGAGCGCGCCAACTGGTTTGCGCTTGAAGGCCAGGAACCTGAATACCGCTATTCGTGGAAGCGGCAGAACTGGTTCGAAAACCAGCGCGACGAACATCTCGCCGTGCGCAATGGCGTCGGTCTGTTCGACATGACGTCGTTCGGCAAGATCAGGATAGAAGGACGCGATGCCCTGGCATTCCTGCAAAGGCTCTGTGCCAACCAGCTCGATGTGGAACCTGGCCGCATCGTCTATACGCAGATGCTGAACAATCGCGGCGGGATCGAAAGCGACCTCACCATTACCCGCCTTTCGGAAACGGCTTTCTTCGCAGTCGTGCCGGGCGCCACCCTGCAGCGCGATCTCGCCTGGATGCGCAAGCATCTCAAGGACGAATTCGTTGTCATAACCGATGTGACGGCAGCGGAATCAGTACTCTGCCTAATGGGGCCGAAGTCCCGCGAACTGATCACCAAGATCAGCCCGAACAATTTTTCCGACGTGGCCAACCCCTTCGGCACCGCGCGAGAGATTGAAATCGGCATGGGATTGGCAAGGGCGCACCGCGTGACCTATGTCGGCGAACTCGGTTGGGAGCTTTACGTTTCGACCGATCAGACGGCGCATGTCTTCGAAGCCATCGAGGATGCCGGCAAGGATCTCGGCCTGAAACTCTGCGGGCTTCACACGCTCGATTCATGTCGCATCGAAAAAGCGTTCCGGCACTTTGGCCACGATATCACTGACGAGGATCATGTCCTCGAGGCCGGTCTGGGATTTGCGGTAAAGGCCGACAAGGGCGATTTCATCGGCCGCGAGGCGGTGCTGCGCAAGAAGGATAAGGGCCTAAACCGCCGACTCGTCCAGTTCCGGCTCAGGGATTCCGAACCGCTGCTCTTCCACAACGAGGCCATTGTCCGCGATGGCCATATCGTCGGAACCATAACCTCCGGAAACTACGGACACCATCTCGGCGGAGCGATTGGCCTTGGCTACGTTCCATGTGAAGGGGAAACCCCGGATGACATGCTGGCATCGGACTACGAGATCGAGATCGCCGGTGAGCGCGTTACGGCAGAGGCTTCCTTAAAGCCGATGTACGATCCGAAGGCCGAACGCGTCCGGATGTAAAAAAGAGCGGTGGGGGGG
>NZ_JBBNAM010000083.1:0-5790 GCF_037994425.1 Phyllobacterium sp. | reverse complement strand
ACAGCGCTGCTGCCCAAATGCGCCTGCTCGCAAGGTGCCGCGTGATCTCAACGAAGATGCCCGCGATGTCGCCAGAGCGATCGCCGCCACACCCGATTACGAGCGTTCCCGGCATCGCCGCAAGAAGGTCGAGATGCTCTTCGCTCACCTCAAACGTATTCTCCGGATGGCGCGTTTGAGGCTGCGAGGTCCATGTGGTGCGCGAGACGAATTCCTGCTTGCCGCAACCGCCCAGAACCTGAGGCGACTGGCGAAACTCAGACCACCAAGGCCACCACACGCCGTCATCACCGCATAAAAGCGGCCAGGCGCAAAAGTGCTGGGCAGATAACCGATCATCCTCACCGCAAAGGTGCTGAAAAAGCCCGATCAACAGTTAATCGGCCGAGTTTTTCAACGATATCGACCCATATTGGCCCTTCAGGCTGGTATCTTGACGCCGTCCTCATGGGTTCATGGTTCAGCGGAGACTCGACCTCCTCGCGCGATATTGGAGTCGATATTAATGGCACCGGCATCACTGCCTCGCTGGAAGGCGGCTATCCCGTCGCTCTGACGCAGAGTTGGAATCTCGAGCCGGAAGCACAGTTGATCTGGCAGCACCTGTCGCTCGATGACCAGTCCGATAAATTCTCCGATGTTTCGTTTGATATGGATGATGGTTTCGTCGGCCGCGTGGGGTTCCGATTGCAGGGCAAGTACCAGACTGCGTCTGGTCTCTTTCAACCTTACTTGAAGGCAAATCTCTGGCACAATTTCAGCGGTACGGATGCCGTTGTATTTGGCCCGGATGCAATTACCAGTGAGCTGGAATCGACCTCGCTAGAACTTGGCGCTGGCGTCACGCACGATTTTACCAAGACTGTCAGCGCATTCGCCGTTGCCGACTACACATTCGATGTCGATGGGGCAAACCAAGAGATAATCGAAGGCAATATCGGCCTGCGTGTAAAGTGGTAATTCCTCAAACAGTGGCCCGACTTAACGGCCAACCCCCAATGGCACGAGGTTTCGAATAATAGCGCCTCTTCGCGTGTTCAATTTGCTGCGGGCTGACTGGCTGCCGCTGTGTAGCGTTTTTCGCTACTGGCAGCACTTCACCAATCTCGCGCGTCAACTGCCTCAATTCGGATCAGAATTTGGCGCATTGTTAAGCTTAGGCGAGCGGCTTGGTTCGCCAATAGAACGGGCACTGCCAGCGCGCCGCTGGCAACCCTGAAGAGGGAGTACACGATATGCGGACGATACTCGTTGCAATGGGAATACTCGCAGCCACGAGCCTATCCGTCTTCGCTGCAGAACCAGTGAAGATGATGGATACGAAGATGGGGAAGATCATGACGACCCCAAAGGGCATGACGCTTTATACGTTCGACAAGGACACGAAAGACAAATCCAACTGCGATGCGAAATGCCTTAAGAATTGGCCGCCTTTCCATGCCGATGCAAAGGCCAAGGCGGAAGGTGAATGGTCACTCGTCAAGGATGTCGATGGCAAGGATATGTGGGCCTACGAAGGCAAGCCGCTCTATATGTTTGCCAAGGATAAGAAAGCCGGCGACATGACTGGCGAAGGCATGGGCGGCGTATGGCACGTTGCAAAGTAACATTATATTATCGGATGAAAGAGGCGGCCGCACGGCCGCCTTTTTACTTGTGCGGTCCGGTTGCAAGTCCATGTTGAACGTGCTGATCTCCTTGTTGAAGTATTCTCGTAACAACCAGGAGGAAAATCATGAACGCCAAGTCGTTGATCTACTCTCTTGCAGTTCTGTTCGCGCTCGCCACGAATGTTTTCGCGGCCGAACGCTGGGAACAACTTCCTGAACCCCAACCGATGCCAGCGGCAGACAAGAGTGGTACCGCGCCAGTCAATGGAATCGAGATGTACTATGCCGTCTACGGCAAAGGTCCCCCGGTCCTTCTCATTCATGGCGGGCTCGGCTATGCCGATATATGGGGCGCGCAGGTTGCGGATCTTTCCAAAGATCACATGGTGATCGTTGCGGAGAGCCGCGGTCACGGCCGCTCCACGCGCACTGCAGCTCCCTACAGCTACGACTTGATGGCTTCTGATTACGTTGCTCTGCTTGACTTCCTGAAGGTCGACAAGGCTGCGCTGGTTGGCTGGAGCGACGGTGGCATCATTGGTATCGATATCGCCATGAAGCACCCGGAGAAACTGACAAAGGTTTTTGCCCAGGCTGCCAACACGAAGGTGGACGGCTTAAAGCCCGACGTCATGCAGAATAAAACCTTTGCCGGCTATATAGATCACGCAGGCCAGATCTATAAGAAGATTTCGCCCACCCCTGACCAATACGACGCCTTCGTCGAACAGATCAGCGCCATGTGGAACAGCGAGCCCAATTGGAGCGACGAGGATCTGAAAAAGATCAAGACACCGATTGCGATCGTGCTTGGCGATCACGACGAGGCGATTACCCGGGAGCATACGGAATACATGGCCAAGACAATCCCCGGCGCGCAGCTGATCATACTCGACAATGCCAGCCACTTTGCCATGGTCCAGGACCCCGAGGGCTACAACAAGGCCGTGCGTGATTTCATCGATAAATGAGTTCAGGCGGTCTTTTGTTCTTCAATGCCAAGCTCATCCGCCATTTTTTGGCGGATGAGGTACTTTTGAATCTTGCCAGTGACCGTAAGTGGAAAGGCTTCGACGAAGCGGACGTATCGCGGCACCTTATAGTGGGCTATTTGCCCCTGGCAGAACGTTCTTATCTCTTCCTCCGTCCCGGTTTCTCCGGCCTTCAGGATTATCCAGGCGCAAAATTCCTCGCCATATTTCAGGTCAGGAACGCCAACCACCGTGACATCCTTTAGCTTGACGTGGCGGAACAGATATTCCTCCACCTCGCGCGGATAGATGTTCTCGCCGCCACGCACCACCATGTCTTTTTGCCGGCCGACGATATTGCCGTATCCTTCTTCGTCAATCGTGGCGAGGTCGCCCGTGTGCATCCAGCCGTCCTCGTCAATGGCTTCGGCGGTCTTTTCCGGGTCGTTCCAATAGCCGATCATGACAGAGTAACCCTTGGTGCAAAGTTCGCCCGGTGTACCGCGTGGCACGGTACTGCCATCCGCATCAATGATCTTGCATTCGAGGTGCGGCTGGACGCGGCCGATCGTCGAGACGCGGCGCGAGACGGGATCTTCGGCGGAACTCTGGAAGCTGACGGGGCTGGTCTCGGTCATGCCGTAGGCAATCGTGACATCGCGCATATGCATGCGCTCGATCACCTGTTTCATGATCTCGATCGGGCAGGGTGAGCCCGCCATGCAACCGGTTCGCAGCGATGAGAGGTCGAACGTGTCAAAGTCCGGGTGGCCCAATTCGGCGATGAACATGGTCGGAACGCCATAAAGTCCCGTGCATCGCTCCGCCTCGATCGCCTGCAGCACGGCTAACGGATCGAATCCCTCGGAAGGATAGACCATCGTCGCGCCATGCGCGATGCAGCCGAGGTTGGCCATAACCATTCCGAAACAATGATAGAGAGGCACGGGAATGCAAAGCCTGTCACCAGGATGAAGGCCGACGCTGCGGCCAACGAAGAAGCCGTTGTTGAGGATGTTGCGGTGGGAGAGGGTAGCCCCTTTGGGCAGTCCAGTGGTGCCGCTGGTGAACTGAATATTCACCGCGTCTTCCGACGCGATGGCCTGATGACGGGCCTCCAGTGCGGCGCGATGCGTATCGGCTGCGTGGCCGGGAACGTCATCGAAGGCGAGCCAACCGTCACGCGAACCCTCACCAATTCTTATCACGTGACGGAGGTCCGGCAGCCTTGCGGATGATATCGCGCCGCTCGCCGAACGGATCTCCGGGGCGAGCGTCTCGACCATCTCGGCATATTCGCTGGTCTTGAAGCGTTCAGGCGCCACCAGCGTTTTCACGCCGACCTTGTTCAGTGTGAACTCGAGTTCGGACAGCCTGTAAGCGGGATTGATGTTAACGAGGATCAGGCCCGCCCGTGCGGCAGCAAACTGGGTCACGGTCCATTCAGCGCGGTTGGGCGACCAGATGCCGATCCTGTCCCCGGGTTCCATACCAAATGCGATCAAACCGGCGGCAAATGCGTCGGCCTTTGCCTTGAGTTGGGCATAAGTCAAACGCATGCCCTGATGTACTGAAACCAACGCGTCGCTTTCGCCCCAGCGGAATGCGGCATTGTCGAGCGCCTGCGATATCGTCTGGTCGAGCAGTGGCGGTTCGCCCAGCCCGCGAACGTGGCTGAGGCGCGCATCGCCACCATCGAAGGATGCTACTGGGCTCATGACGTTTCTCCCAAGGTCAACGGCACAGAGTCCGCAGACTAGCGCAAAGAGGAAACAATACCCACTTGGATTTTCGATCTCAGGCGCGAATCGCGGTGCGAAGGTGCTCGGCGAGGGCGCTCAGTTGATCGAGCGGATTATGGCCAACTAGCACGTAGCCATGGGTTTGATCGGACCAATAGACGACATTCATGCCGTAGCGCTTCTCGACCTGCGGCGCATTCGCTCCGCGCGCGGATTTCACAATGCAGAGTGCAAGCGGTCCGTGGGCAGGATCAAGATAGGCAATCTGACCGAGCGGCCTGCCGTCATATTGCAGGAGTTGTGCACGCTTGAAGGCTATATCGGGTAGCGCGATAGCTGAAACCGGTAGGTCAAGCCCGAGCTTATCACCGAGGCTCCGCAATTGCGCGACCTGAGCGGTGGGGTCGCTTGCAACATCCGCAAGTGTATCGGCTGTGTAGAGCGTCAGATATTCAGCGACCACAGAACGCCATTCGGAGCCATCGGACTCCTCATGTGCATCCTTGATGCGCAGATAGGTGCGGTCGACGGCAACACCGGCGAATATTAATGCAATTGCGGCTGCGACGAAGCTGCGGCGATTCCAGTTTCGTGCTTGCGGTTCTGCGACGATGGATGAAGGCAGGCCCGCGAGTATGGCTTCCAGATCAGAGGCCGGCGCATTCTCCAAAAGCGGTTCGAATGCATCGAAAAACGGCATTTCGCTGCGTGCGAGAAAGTCATAACGTGCCGCAACTGCAGGGTCGCTCTTGATCAGCCCATCAATTCTGAGGCGCTCCTCCCCATTTAGCTCGCCGTCGAGGAAGGCAACCAACAGCTCGTCGGAAGGCATTTCATGTTGCTTGAGGTCGCTCATCAACTGCCTCCTTTCGTCCGCTTGGCGACCGCTTCCGGATCAATACTTTCCGCCAATTTGGCGCGAGCAGAAGCGAGGCGGCTCATAACCGTTCCAATCGGAACATCCAGCACATCGGCGACTTCGCGATAGGAAAGTCCCTCGACATAGGCGAGGAACACAGCCGTTCTCTGGGCCTCGGGTAGGGCGTTGACCTTGCGCAACACCTGATTGGCGAAGACGTGGGTCTCGGTGTCCTGTTCGCCGTCGAAGGTCAGGGTCAGGTCCGGATCAACGAAGCCATTGCCCATGCGAATGCGGCGGGAACGAACCTCATTGAGCCAGATGGAATGCAGGATCGCGAAAAGCCAGCGGTCGAGCCGCGTGCCGCTGGTGAACTGGCTCGCCCGTTCCAGCGCGCGCACACACGTCGCCTGGACAAGATCATCGGCGACGTCGCGCTGGCGCGACAGCACGATCCCGTAACGCCATAACCGGGCGAGATGCTGGCTTAAACTCGCCCTGATCTCGTGCTCACTCGCGATGTTTGCCTCCGCACCTGGTCGTTCTTTGCGAACGTCGGGCAACGACGACGTGGCCCTATCGAGGCGACTATAAGCACAAAGTTGAAG
>NZ_JBBNAM010000082.1:0-15556 GCF_037994425.1 Phyllobacterium sp. | reverse complement strand
GCTTGGGCCCCATCCGCCCTCGCCAAACCCGAGTAATGCTATTGAGCCTTCCATCGGCAACTTTCTGGTTCGCGGGCAATTTCCCCAAGGCACTTTAGTCCGGCCTGCCCGTCATTTTTTGAAGTTCAGCGAATGGCGGCTGCCCGCCATTCGTTTTTGTCAGGTCAATCCAAACAGCTCAATCTTCGCCGCCGTAAACGTCGATCTTGAAGTACTTGTCGTTGATTTCCTTGTACTTTCCATTCTTGCGAATGGCTGCGATCGCGGTGGTGAACTTGTCGGCGAGGGCGGTGTTACCCTTCTTGACCGTTACGCCGGCGCCGGGGCCGTGGATCGCCGGATCGGGCGTGATTGTGCCAAGGAGCTTGCAGCAGGAGCCGGCATCGCTGTCGAGCCACTGACCGAGGACGACCACGTCATCCATGACGGCATCAACACGGCCGTTGGAAATGTCGAGCTTATATTCGTCAGCCGTCGGATACATCTTCAGGTCCGAGCCGGCATATTTCGCCTGGGCAAAATTCGAGTGGCTGGTGGATGCCTGAACCCCGAGGGTCTTGCCCTTCAGTGCTTCCGGGCTGATATCCTTGATGTCGGAATCCTTCGGTACGGCAATGGCTGGCGGGGTATTGTAGTACTTCTTGGAGAAGTCGACCTTCTCAAGGCGTTCGGGTGTGATCGACATGGACGCGATGATCGCGTCGAACTTGCCGGCCTGCAACGCCGGGATCATGCCGTCCCAGTCCTGTGATACCCAGGTGCACTGCGCCTTCATCTCTTCGCAAAGAGCATTGCCAATATCGATGTCGAAGCCTTCAAGCTTGCCATCGGGTGTCAGGTTATTGAAAGGCGGGTAGGCTCCTTCAGAAGCAATCGTCAGCTTCAGGGCGTCCTCTGCGTGGGCGGCACCCATGGTAAAGGCGATGGCTGCAGCGGAAATCGCAAGTGCGAGACGCTTGGTGATACGCATTTATTTGAACCTCTCTATTGTGGCCCGGCTGTTCCCCTGTTTCTTTTGGACAGCCTTCCGGGCAAGTCGCAGCTGTTACTGCTACTGGCGGCGATATTCCCACTAGTTTTTGACGAAATGCAACCGGGAATCGTTCGGTGACGACCAAATCCGGCCGGCAAAATCACACAAACACCGGCGTCTAATACTTTTGTTGCGCGCGCTCTGGTTGAAATGTCATTTTCTAACGCGCACCACGCGTAAGTTGCATTTCACGTTCGATAAGATCGGCAAGGCCCGCAATGTCATCGAGATCGAAAACGGGAATCGTCTCCCCGGTTACAGGATAATCGCTGGCAATGGCGACGATGGTGGGATCGTTGGCCGACAAGGGGTCGTTTGATCGCGCGTCCAACCTTCTCGCCTCGAGTTTCTTGTGTTGTTCGCGCTTGTAGCCTTCGACGAGGACAAGGTCGCAGGAAGCAAATCGGGCGATGATTTCGGCGAGCGCGGGTTCACCTTCACCCGACAATTCATGCATAAGCGCCCAGCGCTGATCGGATACGATGGCGACTTCACCCGCACCAGCCTTGCGATGCCGATAGGAGTCCGTTCCCTCCTTGTCGATGTCGAAATCATGGTGCGCATGCTTGACGGTCGACACTTTCCAGCCGCGGCCAATAAGTTCCCCGACGAGTTTGACCGCCAGCGTCGTCTTGCCCGAATTCTTCCAGCCCGTAATGCCGAAAATGCGATGCTTGCCGGGGGTCATCCTGCTATCTTCCATTGATCGCGCGCGGCGGAGATATCCTGCGGTGTATTGATATTGAAAAACGGATCGAACCGATCGCCTGTCTGCGTAACGAGAAAAGGGAATTCCGCGACACTATGCGGATGGCGTTGCAGCCAAGACGTAACCCGTCGATTGGACGGGTCGCTCAGCCAGTTGCGCAGATCGGATCGCAGAGAAATCGGCCAAAGGCCGAATGTAGGGTGGAGCCTGCCGCCAGTTGCGGCGACGCCGATGTGGTCTTCCGCATTGAGGATCGTATGGTGGAGTTTCGCCAAAAGATCGTCAGGGAAGAAGGGTGTATCTGTCGCGACGCTAAGGATATGCGAGAATGGCAGTGTGTGGTTCGCAGCCCATTCCATGCCAGCATGGAGACCGGCGAGGGGGCCAACAAACCCATGTACGTTGTCCGAAATCACGGGGACCTTCAGATTGGCAAACCGGTCAGCATCCCCATTGCTGTTGATGGCGATAGGATCGATCTGGCGCGACAAGCGGTCGTAAACGTGATCGATCAGGCGGCGGTCGCCGAATGCCAGTAGGGCCTTGTCCTCACCATCCATGCGGCGAGATTGTCCCCCAGCCAGAATTATGCCCGCGATCCGCACACTAGACTCCGTCGGGTGATGTTGTCGCCGCTGCCGCCGCGATTTCGACCGGCCTCATGCGGCCGACGATTTGCTCACGGTAAAGCGTATAGAGGCCACTGCCAATGACGATGATGGAGCCGACGACCATTGGCAAATCCGGCAAGTCGCCGAAAAACAGAAAGCCGAGCAGGATTGCCCAGAGTAGGCTGGTGTAGCGGAAGGGAGCGACGAATGAGATTTCGCCCTCACGCATTGCAAGAATGAGAAAATGGTAGGCGACGATGACGCAACAGGCGGCGAGCACCAGCAGCAATGTGTTGGTCAAGGACATCGGAGTCCAGCCGCCTAGCGGGCCGATCATGGCAACGCCTGCAAGCGATACGCCGATCGATGTCAGTGCCGAAATCATGAGAACGGGAATGGTTCTGGGAACCTTGCGCGTTGCAAGGTCCCGCAGTGCTGCAAAAATGACGGTAACGACGATCAGCAGGATATAAGGGCTGACGCCTTCGCCGCCTGGCCGCACGATAATGAGCACGCCGCAAAACCCGACAGCGATGGCAACCCAGCGGCGCCAGCCGACAGGCTCTCCGAAGAACATCGCGGCGCCCATGGTAACGGCAAGGGGCAGTGCCTGAAGGATCGCCGAGGTTAGTGCAAGGGGGACGTGAACGAGGGCAACCAGAAAACTGAGGGTGCCGACCACCTCGCCGACGACCCTGACAATTGTCATTTTGTGCAGAGCTTCGCGCAGGGGAATCAGCATGCCCTTGTGCCAGGCCAGGGCAAGGATCAGCACTGTGGCGATGGACCCGCGGACCAGCATGACCTGGCCCATGTTCATGTGCTCGCCAACGTATTTCACCGTCGCATCGTTGAAAGTGAAGCTGGCCATGCCGATGGCCATGTACAGCGCGCCGCGAAGATTGGGAGATAATGCCAAGATTGTTTATCCGAACTACAGCGATCCTCCTCCGGAATCGCAAAGATTGATATATCAGCCTGTATCAATCCGCGCATTCAGAATCATTGGATACTAGCCGCCGGTAACGCTCATGTGGCGTGAGACCGCAGGGCGATTGTGTCGGCGATCGATGATGAAGTCGTGGCCCTTAGGCTTGCGTCCGATCGCTTCATCGATGGCGTCGTTGAGAAGGCTGTTGCCTTCCGATGCCCTCAACGGCGCGCGCAGATCAGCCGCATCTTCCTGTCCGAGGCACATATAGAGTGTGCCGGTGCAGGTGAGGCGGACGCGATTGCAGCTTTCGCAGAAGTTATGTGTCATCGGCGTTATGAAGCCGAGGCGGCCTCCTGTTTCCTTGACTTCGACATAGCGCGCTGGACCACCAGTCTTGTAAGGGATGTCGTTGAGCGTGAATTCCTCGCTCAGTTTCGAGCGCACGAGCGACAGTGGCAGATATTGATCGGTGCGGTCGAGATCGATCTCGCCCATCGGCATGGTTTCAATCAGCGTCAGGTCCATCCCGCGCCCATGGGCCCAGCGGATCATTTCGGGTATTTCCTGATCGTTGAAGCCTTTGAGGGCGACAGCATTCAATTTGACCTTGATGCCTGCGGCCTGGGCGGCATCGATGCCCGCCATGACACGGCCGAAATCGCCCCAACGGGTGATCTCACGGAACTTGTCCGGATGGAGCGTGTCGAGCGAAACGTTAATGCGTCTGACGCCATGAGAAGCGAGTTCGCTGGCAAAACGCGACAGTTGCGAGCCATTCGTGGTCAAGGTCAACTCTTCGAGCGCGCCAGACTGGAGATGACGCGACAGTTCGGCGATCAGATGCATGATATTCTTGCGAACGAGTGGCTCGCCGCCCGTGAGGCGCAGCTTCTTGACGCCCCGATCGATGAAAGCGGTGCAGAGCCGATCAAGTTCCTCGAGCGTCAGTAGGTCCTGCTTCGGCAGAAACGTCATGTGCTCGGACATGCAATAGGTGCAGCGAAAATCGCAACGATCCGTCACCGAAACCCGCAAATAGCTGATCGTTCGACCGAACGGGTCGACCATAGGCGCCTGAATGAGCGGTCTTTCGAGCAATGAAACGTGGTCCAAGAGCTTCCTCCTAAAGGAGAGATAAGGTGTGGCCGCTTGCTTGTCCAGTCATCGTCGGTAGCATGCTGTTTCAACGAAAATTATATGCCGCCTTGCGAGCTGGCCGTCGGATGCCTACACAGAGGCCGCGAACCTAAGGATTATACACCATGACGAATGCCTGGCCGAAAGAATTGCGCGTCAGCAGGGACCGCCGGTCTCTGACGGTCAGCTTCGACAATGGCGAAACCTATAATCTTTCTGCCGAACTCCTGCGTGTCGCATCTCCCTCGGCGGAAGTGCAGGGTCACTCGCCCGAGCAGCGCGTCACCGTGGCCGGCAAGATCAATGTCGAGATCACAAAAATGGAGCCTGTCGGCAATTATGCCGTTCGCATCATTTTCGATGACATGCACGATACAGGTCTCTTCAGTTGGGATTACCTGATTGAACTTGGGCGCAACAAGGATAGCCGCTGGCAGGCTTATCTCGATGATCTTGCCGAAAAGGGTCTGAGCCGCGAGCCTGCCATACGGCGGCGCTGAATATCCGGCCCGTTGTTTCCGCTTACTGAATCCGCTTGATCGCATGTGTCGAAATCGGCACACAGCGTAAAATTGTGGCGTCGAAGAATTATCAAACGACCGGCGGGCATTGTTAAAAGATTCTAAATAGGATGCGATGAAACTGGCCGAACACCAAATCAGAGGCCGGCCCATGATCACCCGTGGGCGCAAGTACCATCCGGGCGGACATCATGAATTCCTATTCCAAGAAACGGGCGATCTTTTTGGCCGCGATGCTTTCGGCAACAGCGGTGCCGTTGTCGCCCGCATCTGCGGCGAACAATCTGATGGAGCTGTTGTTCGGCCCACGCCGCGTTGGTTCCCAGCCAGTCGCCCAGCCGCGTGTGTTGCGACCGGGTGAGGCGGTCGGTGATCCATCGGGTTCTGCAAGGCGCTCGTCCGCTCCGATCAAGCGCGTGACTGTCACTGCCCCGACGAATTACGACTACAAGGCCGAGCAGGTTACCCAGATCGATTTCTCCAGGGTCGATCCGCAACTTACAGCCTCTGCCGACCATGGTATCGTCTCGCCACCGCAAATGGAACGCTTCGGGCTGAAGCTCGATCACCTCAAGGATGCTCACGTACTTGCGGAAAAAAATATCGCTGATGCGGTTGTTTCCTATTACGTAGCCAAGCAGCAACCGATCTGGACCGCATCCTATGACGTAACGCCAAAGGCGAAAGCAGTCATTGCGCTTTTTGCCAAGGCAAACGAAGACGGGCTCGATCCGGCGGACTACGCGGTCAAGGTGCCGGCTGACGATTACGATCGCAGCAACATCCCGGCGCGGCTCAAGGAGCTTGCGGAGTTCGAACTCACCCTGTCGGCCCGCGCCTTGCGCTATGCAATGGATCAGGGCGACGGCCGGATCAATCCGAACCGCCTCAGCGGCTTCCATGATTTTGCGCTCGACCGCGTCAAGCCGCACGAGGTGATGGATCAGCTTGCAACAGCCGGCGATCCGCGTGCGGTGCTTGCCGCCTTTGCTCCGCAGAACAAATGGTACGCGGAATTGAAGCAAAGCCTCAGTGACCTTGGCGATACGAAAGAGCCGACCGTCCGTGTTGCTCCAGGCACCAAGATCCGCCCAGGCGAGGAAAGTCCGGAACTGCGCAATGTAGTAGCCCTGATCAAGGCCAAGGCGCCGAAAGACTATCTTATTCTTCACGAAGAGGTGCTGCGTTCCCACGAGAATGCCAGCGTTTATGACGACAGTCTCGTCGAAGCCATCAGGGATTTTCAGCGGGACCAGGGACGCAAGCCTGACGGCGTGATCGGCAGCAGCACCATCGGGGCGCTTCAGGCTGAATCGAATGCGTCGAAGCGCGACCGCATCGTCTATTCGATGGAGCGGCTGCGCTGGCTGCCGCACGATTTCGGCCAACGCTATGTGTTCGTCAATCAGCCGGCCTATCGCGCCCAGTATTTCGATGGTGGCGCTGAAAAGCTGGCGATGAATATCGTCGTCGGATCGCCAACAAACCAGACCTATTTCTTCTACGACACCATCGAAACGGTGGTGTTCAACCCGTCATGGGGCGTGCCGCGTTCGATCATCCTCAACGAGATGATGCCGAAAATCCTCAATAATCCGTCCTATCTCGAAGGCAGCGGCTACGAGGTCTACGACAAATCAGGACGCGTCATTCCGTCGAGCGCGGTGAACTGGTCACAAGTTGCAGCGAACGGCGGCGGCGTCGGCATTCGCCAGAAGCCGAGTCTCGACAATGCACTGGGTGAACTCAAGATCCTGTTCCCCAATAGCCATGACATCTACATGCACGACACGCCGGCAAAGTCCTATTTCCAGCGGGACATGCGTGCGCTCAGCCATGGCTGCATACGTTTGGAACATCCTCGCGATATGGCTGCTGCCGTGCTTGGTATGCCGGTCGAGGATCTGAAGCCCTATTTCGGCAAGAACGAGCGCAGTGTCAGGGTGACGAACCCGCTGCCGGTCTACGTCTCGTATTTTACGGCCTGGCCGGACGCGGCGACGGGTGAGATCAAGTTCTACGACGATGTCTACGAGCGCGACGCCTATCTGCAGAAGGCCATCGACAAGACCCGGGCAGTGCGCGAGGGCAGTCCGGTCACTGCGCAGACGGCCAAGCTCTAGCTATCGCTGCTCGCAGAATTGTAGAAATGCGGACACGACCGCACGTCCACATGTCATCATCTATCGGTGTTGGGCACCTCAAGCGCCCGTTGTTAGACTAAACGACACCTTGTAGATTGGAACGACACCTTGGAGATCGGAAAACATGGCGATCAAGCGGATGGACAACGTAGGAATCGTCGTCGAAGACCTCGGAACGACGATTGATTTCTTTCGCGAATTCGGCCTCGAGCTTGAAGGGCGGGCCACCATCGAAGGAGAATGGGCCGGACGTGTCACTGGACTGGGCGATCAGCATGTCGAGATTGCCATGATGCGCACACCGGACGGCCACAGCCGGCTCGAGCTCTCCCGCTTCCTCGCGCCGCCTGTCGTCGCAGATCACCGGAACGCCCCGGTCAACGCCCTAGGCTACCTGCGGGTCATGTTCGCCGTGGACGACATCGACGAGACGCTTCAAAGGCTGCGCACGCGGGGCGCGCAGCTGGTAGGCGACGTAGTCCAGTATAAAGACGCGTATCGACTCTGCTACATCCGTGGACCTGAAGGGCTTCTCATCGGGCTCGCCCAGGAACTCAGCTGAGCGGCAATACGAAGACAATGGCGATGTCAGCCGGCGCGCCCGCTACGCAATATGCTGCGCCTCGTCCGCGACGTATCAGCTACCGACGTCCTCAAACAGACTCTAACCTTTTACTGACCTCTAGGTTCGATTTCGAAGGGCGGCAGGCTTTGAAGCGCGAGCTTCAAGGCTTGCGACCAGCCATCTGAAATCATTTCATAATAGGGATCATGGCGTTCGATGCGTTTTTCGAAGCCAAGCCTGAAACTATCCGCCTGATAGAATTGCAGATCGAGCGGCAGGCCCACGGAAAGATTGGATTTCAGAGTCGAATCGAATGAGACAAGAAGCAGCTTGGTTGCTTCCTCGAAGGTCATTGCCGGATCGTAGGACCGGACGATGATCGGCTTGCCATATTTGTGCTCGCCGATCTGGAAGAACGGCGTATCGGGCGTCGATTCGATGAAGTTGCCCTCGGGATAAATAAGGAAGATGCGCGGATCGCCGCCCTTGATCTGGCCGCCGAGTATTATCGACGCGCCGAACGAATCGGCGCGCTGGCCGCCGGCACCGACCTCTTCGATGACATGCCGGATCGTATCGCCGACGAGGCGTGCCGTCTGGAACATCGACGGCATATCATAAATGGAAGGCGCCCTTTCGGACGGCATTTTCGTACGCTCGTTGAGAATGCTGATGACGGCTTGCGTGGTGGCAAGATTGCCAGCCGATAGCAATGTGATGACGCGATCGCCGGTTTTGGCCCAGGTGTACATCTTCTTGAATGTCGAAATATTGTCGACACCCGCATTGGTTCTCGTGTCAGACATGAACACGAGGCCGCGGTCCAGTTTGAGCCCCACACAATAGGTCATCATGAAATCCCAGAATCGAAAATGTCAGAGCCGATTACTGCTCTACATTAACCTCGACGGCAAGTGATTCAATGCCGGGCCCCATGCGTATTCCCGAAATCGGCGCCGCTTCGCGATAATCAAGGCCGCAGGCGACGCGCACGTAGGTTTCGTTTGGACAGATATTGTTGGCCGCGTCGAAGCCTACCCAGCCAAGCCCATCGATATGAACTTCGGCCCAGGCGTGACTGGCGGTCTGTTCGATGGTGTGATTGAGCATGAGGTAGCCCGAGACGTAGCGCGCGGGTATCCCAAGGATCCGCGCTGCCGAAAGAAAGATATGCGTATGGTCCTGACACACGCCTTTGCCATTAATGAGGGCTTCTTCGGCAGTCGTGGTGATCGTCGTCGAGCCTGGCGTGTAGACGACCCTTTGATGCAGAAGTCCCATAAGCTCGTGCATGAGCGGAAGCCGCCCCAAGCTGTTATCGAGGCCGGTCGCGAGGGCGCGGATCGCGTCGCCCGGCTTGGTCAGAGCAGTCTCGCGCTCATATAGCCAGACCGGCATGAAATTATAGACCTTGCCGAAAACGCCGGCCTTGTCCTCGGTCTCGACCTGGCCCGTGGCACGGATAACGAGGCGCTCCGTCTCGCGCTGCAACCTGGTCAGCATGGTGCGGTTGCCGTAGCCATCGCGATAGTTTGCTTCCTGCGTCGCACCTTCCACATGCACCGACCAGTCTATCACCTTTTGACCCGGGCCGCTTTGCGGGTGCATCCGCAGCCGCAACACCGAATATTGCACCGGAGCGTCGTAGTGATAGTTGGAAATATGCTGGATATTGAGAAGCATGGATCTTCAATCGAAGTTGTAGGCTTGAGCAATCTTCGTGCTCAAGCTGTTCGTTTGATAGATGAGGTCGCTCAAAAACTCGTGCAGGCCACTGTCGAATATGGTTCGGATATCATTGTCCTGCAGCCGTGTCATGATGCTTTCCGACATGTCGTGGCATTCGTGACGCCTGCCGTAATCGTTGGCAAGAAATCTGAGATTGTCGACGATGTTCGAGTAGCAGAAGTTCAACGAACGCGGCATGCGGGAGTTGAGGATCAGATAGTCGGCAATGTTCACGGGATTGTATTCGACGTCGTAGACCCAGCGATAGGAGCGATGGGCCGAGACCGAGCGCAGGATCGATTCCCACTGAAAGTTGTCGAGCGTCGTGCCGACATAGGAGATCGACGGAAGCAGTACGTAATATTTGACGTCGAGGATGCGGGCCGTGTTATCGCCGCGCTCGATGAACGTTCCGATACGCGCAAAATTGAAGATCTCGTTGCGCAACATCGTTCCATGGAATGCGCCGCGAATGATTGCTGTTTCGCGCTTGATCTGGTCAAGAACGCGCGGCAATTCGGTTTCCGGAATGGGGTTGGCCAGAGTCGATTTGAGGATCATCCACGTATCGTTGACACTTTCCCACGCTTCGCGGGTCAATGCCGTGCGCACCATGCGTGCATTGAGGCGGGCCGTTTCGACGCAAGACATCACGCTCGATGGATTGCTGAGGTCGCGAAGCAGGAAATCGGACACGAGGCTGGCGTTGTATTCGCTGTATTTGCTGTCGTAGCCGATCTTGACGCCGGCGCTCATCAGCACGGATGACCATTCTTCTGGAGCGTCGGACGTCTTGGTAAGCGCCATGCGCAAACCGGCATCGATCAGCCGCGCCATATTTTCGGCGCGCTCGATATAACGGAACATCCAGTAGAGACCATTTGCGGTTCGGCCAAGCAGCATTTTCTAGTGTCATCCCTCGTTATTCTGGAACCGACTTTGGCGGTCCTTGATCAAATGGTGCCGTGGATCACTAGTCGTCGAGCACCCAGGTGTCCTTGGTTCCACCGCCCTGGCTGGAATTGACGACGAGCGAGCCTTCCTTGAGCGCGACGCGGGTCAATCCGCCGGGGGTGATGCGTATTCGGTCAGAAACGAGGACGAAGGGGCGCAAATCGACATGGCGCGGCGCGAGGCCCTTCTCGGTCATGATTGGCGTCGTCGAAAGGGCCAGCGTCGGCTGAGCAATGTAGTTCTTGGGGTTCGCCTTGAGTTTGGCCGCGAAAGTTTCACGCTCCTTTTTCGAGGAGGCCGGGCCAACCAGCATACCGTAGCCCCCCGATCCATGGACCTCCTTGACCACGAGATCGGCGAGGTTTTCGAGGACGTAGGTGAGCGTGTCTGGCTCCGAGCAGCGATGCGTCGGAACATTCTCGAGGATCGCTTTGCGCCCTGTGTAGAACTCGACGATTTCCGGCATGTAGGAATAAAGCGCCTTGTCGTCGGCAATGCCGGTGCCCGGTGCGTTGGCGATCGTAATGTTCCCCGAACGATATACATCCATGATTCCAGGAACGCCGAGCGCGGAATCCCTGCGAAAGGTGAGGGGATCGAGGAAGGAGTCGTCCACACGCCGGTAGAGCACGTCGATGGCGCGATTGCCTTCGGTGGTCCGCATCACCACCCTGCCGTCATCCACCTTGAGGTCGCTGCCTTCGACAAGCTCAACGCCCATCTGGTCGGCTAGAAATGCATGTTCGAAATAGGCCGAATTATAAATACCAGGGGTCAGGACGGCGATCGTTGGAGGACCCTTGCATCCGGGGGGCGCGACCGCCGCAAGCGATTGCCGCAGAAGCTTCGGGTATGTCTCGACGGGGCGAACCTTGATTTGCTGGAAGAGCTCCGGGAACAGCTGCATCATCGTTTCGCGGTTTTCCAGCATGTAGGAAACGCCGGAAGGTGTGCGGGCATTGTCTTCGAGGACGTAGAACTGGTTTTCCTGCGTCCTTACGATATCTACACCGATGATATGCGTATAGACATTGCCTGGCGGGCGGAACCCGACCATTTCGGGCAGGTAGGCATCATTGTGAATGAAAAGTTCGCGCGGGATGCGTCCGGCACGAATGATTTCCTGGCGGTGGTAGATATCGTCGAGGAAGGCGTTGAGAGCCATGACACGCTGTTCGATGCCCTGCGACATCCGGCGCCACTCGTTGCCGGTGATGATACGCGGAATGATGTCGAAGGGAATGATGCGCTCGGCCGCTTCTTCGTCGCCATAGACGGCGAATGTGATCCCGGTCTTGCGAAAAACGTTTTCCGCATCAAGCGCCTTTTGCGCCAACCGTTCGGGGTTCTGGGTATCGAGCCAGCATTTCAGTTGTTCGTAGGGCGGGCGAACGTCACCGCCGGTTTTGATCATCTCGTCAAATGGCTTCACTCAAAATCCCCTTCATAATAGGGGACATTCAAGCGGGTTCATGGAAAAAAGCAAGCACATTCCATCGTTTAAGCCGGCATGTAGCGACCCCGACTAAAAATTAGGCAGCAGCGTCGCGATAGAGGCAAGCGCGCACCGCTTTTCGTCTATTCCATGGGCGCGTTGGGGCGCAGTTCAACGCAAAAAAGCCCGGGATACTGGGCCTGGGCTTGATGAATCGCGCTGATCGCACCTTCAATAGGGTGAAATGCACTGACGGCGTGATCCGTAATAGGGCTGAAACGTATTATCGTAGGCCCGATACGACCGATAGCGATTGTAGCACCATTGCACATGTGATCCGCCGGTCCGATAAACCGGTCCACCATAGATTGGGGGCGCGCTCAACGCATTACCTATGATCAGACCGGTGCCCAGCGCTGCTAGCGGAAACCAGGCGCCGTCATAATAGCTGTATCCGGGCCGATAATAGCGGTAGCCTCCATAGCCACGATAGCCGCCATACCCGCCATAGCCACGATAGCCACCATACCCGCCCCAATAGCGGTTGCCGCGCCAGTACGGCCCTCCACGCCAACCGCGGTCGCCGCGCCAATAACGGTTGCCATTCCAGCCGCCGCCGCGCCAATGGCGCCTGTATTGCACCTGTTCGATGTTGGTGCCGCCGGTTTCGATACTCACCGGAACAATCGGAGCCGAGTAGGCTGGCCCGCTCCCAGTAGTCGTTATCGCCCCAACCATTCCTAAAGCAGATAGTATTGAGGTCAGCTTCTTCAATTTCTCCTCCTTGCGAGACATAAATCTCGCCATTTTTATAGAAGTAAGAAATAAGCGGATTTGGGCCAACGGCCTTTTATCTTGCAAGCTTAAACGTTGCGTCCGTCAGTTTGTTCCGCCTGACCGGCGTGGGTCAGGCATCGACAGCGCCTATCAACGCGTCGGCCAGTTCCACCTTGAGTTCGCGGAAATGCGAGATGACACGGCTCGGATCATAGGCCGACACAGGCAGATCTGAATAGCCGAAGTCGACGGCAACCACGGGAATTCCCGCTGCCTTAGCCGTATCGATGTCCGTTCGGCTGTCGCCAATCATGACGGCGCGTTGCGGGTCGCCGCTTGCCTTGCGGATAGTCTCAACGAGATGGCGCGGGTCCGGCTTGCGGAAGGAGAACGTGTCGCCGCCGCAGATCGCGCTGAAGCGCGATGCCTGGCCAAGTCCGTTGAGCAGATTGACCGACAGCCCTTCGAATTTGTTGGTGCATACGGCAAGGATGTATCCAGCCTGCGCGAGATCTTCCATCGCCTGCTCGGCACCTTCATAGAGGGCGGACCGACCCGGCATATGCTTGCCGTAGTGTTCAATGAAGATGTCGACCAGCCGGTCGAGCTCTTCCGCGCTCAAATGTTTCTGCTGCGCCTCGAAGGCGCGTTCTATCATGACGCGCCCGCCATGGCCGACATAGCGGCGCAGGGCGACAGGATCGACCTTCTCCATGCCTTTAGCGTCGAGACAATGATTGAGACTGTCGAGCAGATCTGGAGCCGTATCCACCAGAGTTCCATCCAGGTCGAAAACAACGATTGGCTGAGGCATATTTTTTCCTGTGACATCCGCGGTTCGGGGCGAAAGATGCAAATATTCGTGCGTTACCAGCACTCGCCTAGCCACGCGCGATGATTGGGCAAGGATAAATGAGGCATTGAGCCTTGACCCGACCGTCTGACGTGTTAGGGAGCCCAATGTCAAGGCAAAGCGATATCAAGTCAAAGCTACAAGAAGGCGCACCACCCATGGATGCCAGAACACTGAAGATCAAGGCGGCCGCAGAGGCGCTGACCTTTGTTGAAGACGGCATGCGGCTCGGCATCGGAACGGGCTCGACAGCGGAGGAATTTGTAAGATTACTCGCAGCAAGGGTGAAGGACGGCTTGAATGTCATTGGCGTGCCGACTTCAGAGCGTACCGCCGCGCTTTGCCGCGAACTCGGTGTGAAGCTGACGACCCTCGACGAGACGCCTGAACTCGACCTCACGATCGACGGTGCCGATGAAATCGATCCCGCACTCACGTTGATCAAAGGTGGGGGCGGTGCATTGCTGCGCGAAAAGATCGTTGCGGCGGCTTCAAAGCGCATGGTCGTAATCGCCGACGAATCAAAGCTTGTGGAAATGCTGGGCGCGTTTCCACTTCCGATCGAAGTCAATCGTTTTGGCCTTGCCGCTACCAAGCTTGCGATCGATCGTGCGGCCTCGGCACTTGATCTTTCCGGCCCCATTACATTGAGGATGACGGGAGCCGAAGCATTTGTTACAGACGGCGGGCATTTGATCCTGGATGCATCTTTTGGCCGCATTCCGGATACAAGAGCCTTATCACAAGCTTTGCACGCCATTCCCGGTGTCGTGGAGCACGGACTTTTTCTGGATCTGGCGCGCGTGGCCATTCTGGCCGGTGCTGACGGTATCCGCACACTGACAACGAAAACGGAGCGATAAACTCATGAACCTTGCATCTGGCTTTCGCCGCTTGATTGCACCCTTGTCTGTTGCGATCGTGCTGGGCGGTCTCTGCTCGGCACAGGCGCAGGAGATCACCCCCTCGCACCTGGCAGCCGCTCGTGCAGCGGTGGCCGCCATCAAGGCGACTGACATGTTCGACTCGATCCTTCCGGATGCAGCGCGCGGCCTCAAGGCTGAACTCATCCAGAAAGATCCCAATCTGGAATCGGTGATCAGCACTGCGGTAGACGAGCAGGCGTTGAAACTGGCCGCACGTCGTGCCGATCTCGAGAACGAGGCTGCCCGGGCTTATGCTGTTTCCTTCACCGAAGAAGAACTTAACGCCATCACCGGCTTCTACACGTCGCCGGCTGGCCTAAAGCTCCTTTCCGAAGGCCCGATCGTCACGCGTGAGGTAAACAAGGCCGCGTCCATCTGGCAGCGCGGTGTCGCCCGCGACCTGGCGCAGGCCGTCGCTGAGAAGATTGCCGCGACTGCTGCCGCCATGGCACCGGCTGCACCGGCCAAGGCCGAAGCGCCGGCCAAGCCGAAGCAATGACAGCATCGATCCGCTGAGTTTTCCAAGAAGCCCGGCCTCGCGCTGGGCTTTGTTCTTTCAAGACGCCGCGATAGAACCCATATGCAGTGAACCTGATCAGATTCGGAGTGCCGCGCCATGACAGCCTATGATTATGACCTCTTCGTCATCGGGGGCGGATCAGGCGGTGTGCGCGCAGCAAGGCTTGCGGGCGCGATGGGGAAGAGGGTTGGACTTGCCGAAGAATATCGGATGGGCGGTACCTGCGTCATCCGTGGCTGTGTTCCAAAGAAACTTTTCGTCTACGCGTCGCAGTTCCCGGAGCATTTCGAAGCGTCGGCCGGCTATGGCTGGAGCGTCGGGGAGGCGACGTTCGACTGGCCGACCCTCGTTGCCAACAAGGATCGCGAGATCGCCCGCCTCGAAGGCCTCTACCGGCGAGGGCTCGACAGTTCCGATGTCGAGGTCCATGAGAGTCGCGCAGTGCTCATCGATGAACACACGGTCGAAATCCTGAAGACTGGCAAAAGGGTGACCGCGGACCAGATTCTCGTGGCGACGGGTGGTCATCCCAATCCGCACGTGGCGCTACCCGGACACGAATTGTGCATCAGCTCCAACGAGGCGTTTCATCTTGAGGAATTGCCCAAGGCGATCGTCATCGAAGGCGGCGGCTATATCGCCGTGGAGTTTGCCAACATTTTCCACGGTCTTGGCGTCGACACGACGCTCGTCTACCGCGGCAAGGAAA
>NZ_JBBNAM010000081.1:0-9014 GCF_037994425.1 Phyllobacterium sp. | reverse complement strand
GCGTCTGGCTTGTCGCGTCGCCATGGATGCTGAGATACAGCAGCCCGGACACAGTTGGACTCGATATCGCCTCGTGGCACTTTATCATTGTCGGCGTAGTCCTGCTTTTCCTTGGTTTCATAGCTTTGTGTGCCTATGAGCATTGGCGGGAGTGGATCGATGGTGCCGTTGCTGCATGGTTGATTGCGTCGCCTTGGATTCTTCAATATGCCGACATGCCAAGGGCGAGATGGAACGCGATCATTTGCGGGCTCATCATCATTGCCATCGCCGGTTCGATCGTTGTTTCCGAGCGATGGACGCAAGGCACGTCTTAGATGCAGGACCGCAGACCATCATTGAGCCCGTCCGATGACAAACCACAGGCGTCACCGTACGGTCGCAATTCGTCCGCGTCGTCGGGACGGGTCCCTTGGGCCCCAACCCGTTCTCGCATGATGGGCATACACGAGCGCATCAAGGTTGCGCCTTCATTTGTGCTGTTGAAAAAGCCTTCCAAATATTTGATCTCTCAAGGCAATGCCCGCCCTCCCGTTTCACAATCCAACATTTGTTCCCCAGCGGCGGTACAAGAACCGTTCCCACGGTGAGAACAGGATTCGGTCTGCCAACAGTCCAATCAGAACAATCACAGCCATTGCGCCGATTACCTGATCCATTGCCTGGAGCTCACGCCCATAATGCAGCAGCTGACCGAGGCCAAAACCAGTCAAAATCGTAACGAAGATCTCAGCAGCCATCAGCGAGCGCCAAGCGAACGCCCAGCCTTGTTTCATCCCGCTCACCAGGAAGGGCAAAGACGCGGGCAGCATCACTCTGATCCATAGATGCAGGCCACTCGATCCCATGGTACGGGCTGCGCGGGCATAGATTGGAGGGATTGTGCGCGCACCATAGTTCGTTGCTATAATTACCGACCAGACAGTCCCCATTACGACGACAAACAACATTGCTGCCTCGGTTTGCCCAAACCATAACAGTGCGAGGGGAACCCAGCACACACTCGGTAACGTCTGCAATCCCAGGGCCAGCGAACCTAATGTGTCTTCGAGTACCTGCGAGGCACTGGTGAGCAGCCCAAGAGGCAGGCCGATGACGACTCCGATCGCATATCCGACCAAAAGCCGCTTCAGCGTCACCAAGATCGCCTCTGTAAGTGTTCCGTCGAGGAGTGCACCCCAGAGATACTGACCAACACTCCGCGCCGATGGAAATAAAACGGGTGACCAGCGACCGCTCTGCGCCGCAAGCTCCCAAAGCCCCAACAGCGCAACAAAGAAGACGAAAGCAACCATGATACGCTTCATTCACGTACTCCGCCTCCGATCTTGCCCCTGAGTGCATCCGCTATGTGGGCAGCATGACCGACCAATTCGACATCATAGATACTTCTCGGATGCGATAACGGTATATCGAAGGCTTGAACGATCTTCCCCGGCGCTGGCGACATCAGCAATACCCGATCGCCCAGACAGACCGCTTCGCGTATGTTGTGCGTAACGAAAACGATTGTCTTGCTGCTGTCTCTCCAGATGCGCTGGATATCGTCGTAGAGGTGTTCCCGTGTCATCGCGTCAAGAGCGCCAAACGGTTCGTCCATCAGAAGCACGCGCGGATCAGGGGCCAGCGCACGCGCCAGAGCGACGCGTTGCTTCATACCGCCAGATAGCTCATGCACGTGAACACGCTCGAACTTCTCAAGCCCAACAAGAGCGAGATATTCGTGCGCGATCTCGTGACGTTCGGCATTGGTCAGCTTGGGGCACAATCTGAGGCCGAACATGACATTTCCGAACACATCCAGCCAGGGAAAGAGGGAAGGCTCCTGGAACACCACGAGCCGCTCCTGTCCCGGCCCCGACACCAACTGCCCGTTTTCCAACACGCGGCCAGCATCAGGCTTGGTCAGCCCCGCCACTATATCGAGTAGCGTTGACTTTCCACAACCGCTGGGGCCGACCAGGCACACAACTTCGCCAGCCGCCACTTTCAGCGAGATATTGTCGAGAGCGTGAACCGTTGCGCGCGGCGTACGGAACCATTTTGACACCTCCTCGACGACAAGATTAGGCAATGGTCCGGCGACAGACGCTGATTTTGCGCGGCTGGATCCGGGGACTTCACTGGCAGTCATGGTACCTCGACAAGGTGGGATAGATCGGGCATGGAGTGCAAGAAACCCACGCGCTGAGCGCGTGCCACGAACTGTTCCAGGACTTCACGCGAAATGTCGCTTGTCATAGTCATGCGTGCCCAAGCATGATCGACAAGTCCCAGCGACATGTCCATCCGGAATTGGGCTCTGAGTTCATCTCTGACCATCCGCTCGGCCTCACGTGGATTCTGTCTGATCCACTCGGTCAGCTCTCGGTGGGCTGCAACAAAACGGCGGACGATCTCGGTATGCGTGGACAAGAATTCGGCACGCGCCACGAGGACTGTGGTGACCGCATCCTTCTCCTCCACCAACACCCTGCCACCGGCTTCCAGTTCTAGGCGCGAAACCCACGGCTCTACGGTCCAGACTGCATCGAGCTGCTTGGTCTTGAAGAGCGCGAGTTGGTCCGGATTGGCCGTCGGCAGGACCTGCGCGTCACCACCGGCCTGGGTGATCCGCAGGCCACCGGCCTCGAGCCACGCGCGCGCGGCCACATCTTGCGTATTGCCAAACTGCGGAGTGCCGATCCTTTTGCCCCGAAAATCCTGTGCCCTGGTAAGACCGCTATCAGGTTGCACTACAAGCGCAGATCCTCCGTTTACTGCACCGGCGATGACCCGGATTTCTTGGCCAGCCGAGCGCGCATAGGCATTGATTGCTGGATTGGGTCCAACGTAGGTGAGGTCGAGGCTTTCAGCGAAGATCGCCTCCATGGCACTCGGTCCGGCATTGTAGGCGTACCATTCAATGGTGATGCTCGGGCCAATGCGAGGAGCAAACCAGCTCTGGCCATGCCGTTCGAAATTTCTCGCGACCAAGGCCTGGACATGCGTGATGTTCGGGAAATGACCGACCCGGATAATAATTCCCTCCGCCTTCACAGGCGGCGCCATTCCAATCACCGCCAGGCATGCGGCTATGGCTAGACCGAACTGAGAGAGCCTCATCCACGCTAGACTCATCGAAAACACCCAAGGTAGCGGATTCTCAGACCTTTGCCTTTCCCCACCGACCGGGAAGGATCTCCATCAGACTTAGAGTTATCAGATAAAATTCTACCGACGGAAGGTACGCAGTACATTGATCCGTAGCAAGGTTCGGTCAATGTCCAGAATTGTAGGCGAATAGGGGCTACGACGATAGCACGTCGTCACTGTCATGGCTGCAACGCAACGCATCTTTTCGGAGCACGAACCATGACACGTCAGAAAGACGCGTCGAAAAGCCGTGGCTCAACCGGCAATCTGGGACCGACCAGCCCGGAGCCAATCTGTATCATGGCAGTACCAGGTTGCTGGGCCAGAATATCCATAGAAAGGGCAGCGGTGGCCAAGATACAAATCACGATGATAGTGGCGGCCCCAATCGGCTGACCGAGCCCTATCTGGGCGCCGATGTAAGCTGCGGCGCCGAAGCTATAAAACTCCGATTTTCCCGGCTTCGCCAGCCTCAGGGAGCGCCAGCCGATCAAGCCTGCACATAAAAGCGGGGCCTGAGAAACTGCGTCGCGGTCTGATCAAGTTTCAATGGAGAAACCGGCGGCGGCGACCATCTGCGTGGCGAACCCGCCCTCACGGGTGTATCCGGTGAATATAGGCTCGTCGCAAAAGTTCTCGGCCCCCTGTCTGCAATAATCGCATCGCCCGCATGTGTGTCCGAGCCACGGAACCCCGACACGCTGCCCCAGACGCGTTGCGACACACCATTTCCGATGTCAATCACTTTGCCGACGATTTCGTGTCCGGGGATGGGCGGCAATCGTGGATCGGTCAATTCGCGTCGACAACATGGCGGCAAACGGCGCAGATTTCGATTTCGATCAAAATCTCCCCCTGCGCTTGCGCCTAACCAATTTCAGCGTTTCAGCGGTTCTCCAATTTTATGGAGGACCATTGCTTGCTGTCCCCTTTCATCGGCGTTCCCAGCTGTGACGGAGAGCGTGGTATCGTGAATCATCATCCAACGATGATGCGATCGTCAACGATCTTGACCCCAGGAGAAGACCAAGCGGCTCTTTCCACGGCATTTCGTTCAGACCAGGCGTTGACGCGCCCTTCGAGTTTAACTCTCCCCAAACCGTCGACGTTCACCGTGACTCTCTTGGCATCGACTTCGGCTGCTCGCTTCAGTGCATCCTCGATGCGCTTTTTGATGTCCACAGCTGTCGGTCGCGGATTGACCTCTATTTTATTGTATACGTCAATCACGCCGCTCAGGCCTCGAATCGCTTTCGTGACGGCATCTCTTTGGTAGTACCACTCCACCTCGCCGGTAAGCGTAACCACGGCATCTTGCACTTTGACCAAAACAGCTCCTTCAGGAATGACCGTGTTCCATCGGATGACGCTTAGTGCTCGCTTCGCAATCTCGTCGTCGGCGGTGCGATGTTCCCCGCGCGGGCGAACCTCGATTTCCTGCGCAATCCCTCGCACACCCTTCACCCTGCAGACTACATCGGCGACCCTGTTCTTTTCTGCAAAGGTGGGAACGTGACCCGTCAGTGTAATGACGCCATTGTCGGCAGCAACGCCGATATGAGCAGCATTGATGCTCGGTTCGAACTCTAGCTCGTCAATGACGTTTTGCCGTAAAGTCATATCGTCCATGATAGTGCTTCCTTGCTTCCGAAGCAGGCGGTATCGCCGCTCCTTCCAACGATCAAATATGGTCTTGTGGCGACGCTTCGGCATTGATACGGATCAACTTAGCGTGCCATCAGGATGGGAAGTTTCGGAACGTCGATCATCGACTTCGTCCAAGCCGCCGAACACGCGTTCACGAAGGCCGGAGGGGGCAATTATTCGCCCATCACGATTAGATCAGCGGCAACATCGACAGCGTTCTAGTTGAGAAAATCCGCGACCGGATTGCCGCCGCTCCTTAGCCCGTCCACAATCACGCGCACCCGTGGTGCGCCAGGTAAGCGCCGATATCGGCTCCAGGGTCCGGCTCATTGGCCCATTCACAATCGAGCTGGTGTCCGGATCGACGACCGCTAGGTGAACGTCCTTGGCCTTGATGATGAGCATATCCAGGGCCTCACGAGCAGCGAGGCAGATTCCACCCCTGAATCCCAAGCTCGGAGAACGTGCCTTGAAGTTAGCGTCGGTGTCGCTCCGGAAGGATCAAGCAGGATGGCCTCCCGGACTCGAACAAAGCTCCTTTCACCACCTTGGATTTCAGTTTGTCAGATTTCAGGACCTCAGGACCGATCAAATCAATTCTTAATAGCGGGCGTGGCGACCGATCTCATCGGCTGCCCAGACAAACTAGGCATATTGCCTACTGATCTGTTGCGTAGATTCCGGCTTCAACGTCGTAATCTTGGCCGTTCTGTTCTCCAGCTGCTTAATATCTGCTTGTCGTTCCTCCAGCCAGATATCCGAGATTGTCGAGGCGTAATTACTGATGGGCGGCGGCGAAGCACAAGGACGGAAGGTGCGCATTGTTTTTCGCGGGTCGATGGCTGATTTGAAATCGTTGTCACCCCCTCCATTCCGACAACCACATGAGCTTTCTTCTGTATCTATTTTTGCTTGGAAGGTGCGGTCGAGGTGTTGGAAACACACATATCGCTGGTCTTGCTCGTTGCTGACAGAGGGCGTGACCGTTCTTTCCTTTCTTCATGGCGTTGCGTGCCGCTGTCCCCGCTCATGTCACCGCGAGCCGAGTGGAATTGGGCGGCGCGGATAGTCCGTCAGCCTACGACAAGAGGCTCGATCGTATTTCAATCTCGCGCTTGCTCATGCTGGAACCGCCCTCACCGCACTGATCGCGATCGGCGGGTTAAGCGGATCCGGCAAATCAATCGTCGCAGAGGCCCTGGCTGCACATGTCGGATGCGCACCGGGTGCGCGAATTTTAGAAGGCGACCGCATTCGCAAGGCCAAGTTTGGTGTTAGCTCGACTGAAAAGCTTCCAGCTGAGGGTATCGACCGGAAATTTCCGACGTCGTTTATGATACCCTGCGTGATGAGGCAGCGGCCGCACTGAGTTGCCGGGGTCCTGTCATTGTCGATGCAGTTTTTTGACGACGCGAAACGGATCTCGTCCAAACTCGAAATCGTAGTCGCGTTGTGCCGATTTTATCAGTCGCTGTATTAGTGTTGGGATTGCAGAGCCCAACGGTCTTCGTTCTCTGTATTGGGTGCCGATATGCAATTTCACGACCGTTCAATTAGGATGCGGCCAAGCCCGGTAAGTAACGATTGTTTCGATTCTTTTGACCCCATTTTCTACTATGATTTAACAGCCTTGTGGCCAGTCTTTTCAGTGATCAAGATGCGAAAATAGACCGGCTCCAGCCATCGCACACGATCCCGGATCACCGTTTTCACGTAAGCGGGTTCCCACCACTCGGCCCTTCTGCTTAGCAGCGCGTAAGCTTCATTCCGGGCATTGATGGTGTCGGGATCGCCGGCCAACTCTTCGTAGTGCCCGGTGGCAATGACGCTTTGCCAGTCGTTGGTGGCAGCGATGTTATCGAATTCTACACAAACCCGCGGATTGGCACGCATCCACTCGATCTTTTTGCCGAATGTCGTGAACGAGTACAGGCATCCGAGGTGGCAAACGAAATTAAGGGGGACAACATAAGGCTGGCCATCATGCACGCAGGCCAGCCGTCCCACAGTGGCGTTCTCAATCACTTGCATGATTTCGAATTGATCCATCTCGGTGATGTGCATGTGAGTGTACTCCTTTCTGGACGGGCTAAAAACCTCCACTCAACGGGCCATTAGGACGGGCAGCTGCGGCTCGTCGATCATCGATCGCGTTACTCCTCCAAAAATGCGCTCACGCATGCGCGAATGACCGTAGGCACCCATCACAATAAGGCCGGCCGAGATGTCCGTTGCGTGTTGCTTGAGAACATCGGCTATTGCCTTGCCGCCACTTGGAAGGCGGTCCACCGTGATCTTGACACCGTGATGCGCGAGATAGGCCGCGATGTCAGCTCCTGGTTCAGGGCCATTCACGATTGAACTGGTATCCGGATCAATCAGCGTAACGTGGACTTCTTTGGCCGAGACCATAATGTCGAGGGCCTCCCTGGCAGCGCGTACGCATTCCACTCCCGAATCCCATGCGAGAAGCACGCATTTCGGACGCAGCGTGGGCTTACTGCCGTGCGGGGTGATAAGGATCGGCCGACCCGATTCAAACAGCGCGCCGTCAACAACAGTCGTTATCAGAAGGTCATTTCGGAGCAAGCCGGAGCCAATGATTGTTGCATCTGTGTATCGCGCGTGCCTGCCGATCACTTGACTGATCCTGGCCGGTTCCGGGTATTCATCGACTACTGTCGCTGAGATACCGGCGTTCTTCACCATTGTTTCCACCGCATCGACCCTCTTGCTGATGGCCTCAAGATCGTGGTGTCGGTCCTTCACCCAGGCATCTGCAGTACCAATCGGGTAATCACCAAGCGGAGGCAGCGTCGCGATTGTCATCACCACGACCGACAGTTGCGCGTTGATCTCGGAGCAAAGCTCGATGGCGGTATTGAGATCCTCGTCGCTCTGTCTGACATCAACGATAGTCAGCATTGTTTTGAAGGTCATCTTACTTTCTCCAGAAAGGGGTCAAGATCTGTTGGTCAATGGATAACTCCGAATTCACATCCCGGCATTGCGCTGGATCAAATACGGCGCGATGACTTTGGATTGATCCAGGGTCAATGCATTTGGTTCCCGCATCCGGAAGCTGGAGACCTCCGGAAATGAATTCGGATCAAGGATAACGGAGGCTTGGCCATGAAGTTCCTGGTGCTTTGTTCGACCAACGAAGGTCAGACCCGTAAGATTGCCGAGGCTATCGCCAGCCGTCTGGAAACCAAAATCATAGGGTCACGCTGACTGACGCCAATCAAATCGGATTCGTGGATCCTGGGACAAGCGACGGAGCGATCGTTTGTGCGCCTGTCCATATCGGTCGCTATCCCACGGGACTGGTGCGAGGTCATCAACGGCATGCCCTCAGCCTTCATTTCGGTCTCAATATCTATCGCCAGTGTCGATGGCGAGGAAAAGGCCGAAACAGGGAACTAACCATTGACCCTAACAGACGAGACGGGCTGGAAACCGCAGGCGGCTCTTAGCTGCGCCGGCGCTCTCAAATATACGGCAGACGACTTTTTCGAACGCTGGATGCTCAAACGCCACCGAGGGCGGACCGATCGACACAAAGCACGACTACGAGCCGACTAATTGGACGGATGTGAAGCTTTCAAGGTCTTCCCCAAGAACCTTGCAGAGGTGGACGGCATTTACGATGTCGCGATCACACTGATCGATTCCGATGACGCAAAAGACGCTCTTGCACGACATGGCAACTGTCCTTGATTGAGGAACCATATTTGCCCAAACCATCAGCCATAGGGCCGAGCAGCACAGGACTCATTGCGCTGGATCAAAGCGGAACGGATTTTCTTCGATACACTCCCGGCAGATAAGGAGGTCTACGATGGTCATATTAACAGAACTCACGTCGAAATTCCGGCATGTACGGCTTATTCTGGCACGCGAGAAGGGCCATCCCGACGGTGACCGCCGTGAGGGGTACGATCTGCTGGTGCCCCTCGACGAGAGCGGCCATCTCGATGCCGCAGAATGGAAAGAGAACCAGAGCCTGTGCCGTGTCCGCCGCTTTCGCCCCAAGGGCGAGGACATGATTGGTAGGCTCCGCAGGAAATCCGGCGGTCAATGGTATTTCGACTATGCGCAAGGCCAGTCCGATGACGAAATTGCCTTTCATCTGAGTGACGAACGCTTCGTCCAGGGCGAATACATTTCCATCCGCAACGGAGACGTGATGCGTCCCTACCGGATCATCCTCGTGGAAAAGCCATAACCAG
>NZ_JBBNAM010000080.1:0-8597 GCF_037994425.1 Phyllobacterium sp. | reverse complement strand
ACACGATCAATAGTTTCCTGCACGGCAGGCATTGGCGTTCTCCATCCACGCGGGGTTCAAGGTCCCGCAGTTGCAAACGTCAAGGCGTATGTCGTCTTGAATATTTGCCTTCTATGTAGTGTGCAATTGCACGATTTAACACCCGGCTTGCGCCGGATTCTTTTCAACTACCGGCGTAAAATGGGCCGATAATCGGAATTTCTACGCCGCATCGACCGTAGCAACCTTCGATCGGTCGCGACGAGCGACGATTTTGGTCAATGCGTCGAGGAACAACGCGACGTCTTCTTCGTCCATATCCGGCGCTGTTGAGACCCTGAGCCCCCCTGTTGCACTCGCATATCCCATGGCAGCAAGCACATGGCTCGGGCCGACTTTTCCTGACGAACAGGCGGATCCCGCCGATAGCGCGATTCCGGCGAGATCAAAAGCGATCTGCACGGTTTCCGCCTTCATGTCGGCGAGCGAAAAGAAAGTCGTGTTCGGCAACCGATCGACTGCTTCACCGTATATCACAGCATCGGGCGCAATCTTTCGAATTCCGCGCTCTATCGACTCGCGTGAGCGAAGCGACCATCCTCCCGCATTTATGCGTTTTGCAGCGATTTCGGCCGCTGCGCCGAAGCCTGCGATCACCGGCAGGGCCTCCGTGCCGGCGCGATGGCCCTTTTCCTGCCCGCCGCCGCGAACGAGCGCCCGTGGCATGACCAGATCGGAAACAGCAACGATCGCACCCACGCCCTTGGGGCCGCCGATCTTGTGGGAAGATAAGATGAGGTAGTCCGCTGAAGCGGTTGAATTGTCGATTGGAATCCTGCCAATGGCCTGGACGGCATCGACAACAAATAACCCGCCGAACGCCTTGACCAATTTGCCGATTGCCGCCTTAGGCTGGATCACACCCGTTTCATTGTTCGCAGCCTGGACAGCCACGAGGGGGAGACCTTCACTCCGGTCGTGCGCCTGCAGGGCGGCGTGCAAGAATTCAAGGTCAAGGAGCCCATTGCCATCAACAGGCACGATCGTGATCTGATCTTTGGAAAACTGTCCGCCGGCAAGAATGCAAGGGTGTTCGGTCGCGCCGACATAGAGATGTGACAGGCGCATCGCAGCGCGCCCCATGATAAAGTGCGGCGTCAGGAGGGTTGAAGCCGCCTCGGTCGCACCCGATGTAAAGAACACGTGATCAGGCTTGGCAGCAACAAGGGCGGCAACGTTGCGACGCGCTGTCTCCAAAATGGCCTTCGCGGCGCGGCCTTCCTGATGAACAGACGAAGGATTGCCGATCTGCCCGAGCGTCTCGACAACAGCATCACGGGCCGCGGGGATCAGCGGCGCGCTAGCATTATAGTCCAAGTAGGCGCGATTGCCGGCCATGGATGTCCTTGATCCTGTACTTTATTCGACCGAGCGCTTCTCGAAAGCGCAATTTCCTTGAAATTTTGCCTCGGAACAGCCTATTAAGCCGCTTCGAGCAAAAATTCTATACCAGTTTTGAACGGTTCTAAACTGGTTTTATGGGCGCAGGTGGTTGCCGTCAAGTCCGGTCAATCACAACCGCCTGTGGCAGAGAGTGGAGTATACATGCCTGAAGTAATTTTCAATGGACCTGCGGGCCGTCTTGAGGGCAGATATCAGCCTTCGACGGAAAAAAACGCCCCGATTGCGATTGTCCTCCACCCCCACCCACAATTTGGCGGCACCATGAACAACAAGATCGTCTACGATCTGTTCTACATGTTCCAGCAACGTGGCTTTACGACATTGCGCTTCAACTTCCGCGGCATCGGGCGTAGCCAAGGCGAATTCGACCACGGTTCGGGCGAACTATCGGACGCCGCCGGGGCACTCGACTGGGTCCAGTCGCTGCATCCGGATTCGAAGACATGCTGGGTCGCCGGCTATTCTTTCGGAGCGTGGATCGGCATGCAGCTTCTGATGCGCCGTCCGGAAATCGAAGGGTTTATTTCCGTCGCGCCACAGCCGAATACCTATGACTTTTCCTTCCTTGCGCCCTGCCCTTCGTCAGGGCTGATTCTTCACGGCGACCAGGACAAGGTCGCTCCGCCGAAGGATGTGCAGGGCCTGGTCGACAAGTTGAAGACCCAGAAAGGCATCACGATCACGCAGAAGACGATGGTTGGGGCCAATCACTTCTTCTCCGGCATGACCGACGAAGTCATTGCAGAGTGCTCCGACTACCTCGACCGCCGCCTCAATGGCGAACTCGTCGAAGCCAAGCCGAAGCGCCTGCGGTAACGTGCTTATGGATTCTCGGTTCAAGCCCGAGGATCCAGTATGGAAGCCGCCGTGTGGCGAGTGGCCTAGTGCCGTCCCACCAACACCCCGCCCGACACCGGCACATCGCATCCTGTCGTCGTTGGCCAGGTCAAGGGCAACCCGTCGAGGGCGCGCACGGCGAGGTAGGCCCAGGCTTCAGCCTCCATTGAATCGCCATTAAATCCAAGGTCTTCGGCAACAACCACTTTCGCACCCGAGGCTTGCGCGCCTTCCGACAGGTCCTTGAGGATCGTCGCGTTCTTGCGCCCCCCGCCGCATATGATCCAGAGCGACGGTGTTTCGGGTGCAAAGGCGCTCGCCTTCAATATGGCTTCGGCCGTGACCTTTGCCAGCGTCCGCGCGCCATCCGCCAGTTCAAGCTCGCCCAAATCTTCCAGGGTAAAATCGTTGCGGTCGAGCGATTTTGGCGGCTGCAGGTCGAAGAAGGGCTTTGCCAAATAACGGGCCGCGACGGAGCCGACGATTTGCCCCTCGCTCGCGATCGCGCCTCCGGCATCATAGGCAATCCCCGCCTTGTCCTCGACCCATTGATCAATCAGCGTGTTGCCGGGGCCGGTATCGAAGGCGATCGGGTCGCCCGTCAACGGCACGATCGTCACGTTTGAAATACCACCGATATTGACGAAGACGACCGCGCCGCCATGGCTGCGTTCGGTGGGAACATGTCTTGCAAGCGCACGATGGTAGGCAGGCACAAGCGGAGCACCCTGGCCGCCATGCATCATGTCATTCGCGCGCATGTCGTATACAACCGGGATCCCCGTCTTCCTGGCGAGTAATTCTCCATCGCCTAGCTGAACGGTCAGGCGCTCCGCTGGCCGATGCAGAACCGTTTGACCATGAAACCCAATGACATCAATGGTTTCCCGCTGAATGTTGTTGTCGGCCAGAAAGGTCACAACGGCCTCTCCGTGCCGCCGCGTCACTTCCTCCTCGATCTGCGCGAGAGTTCCCGGCCGCTCATCGCGGCTCTTGATCGCCTTTGCCTCGCCGAGCGCCGCTTCGATGCGGCGGCGAAAGGCGGTTTCGTAGGGCGTGAAGCCGGAAACGCTGCGCGTCACCTGGCTTTCGCCATCCGTTTCAATGAGCGCGATGTCGATGCCATCCATCGACGTTCCGCTCATCAGGCCGATTGCACGCCGTATTGCCGCCAAGACGCTGCCTTTCTTGTGATTCGATCCAGAATGATGTTAAACGGCACGGTCTTTTAAGGCACATGCTTTGTGCCGTTCGATTCAATCAGGAAAATTCGAAATGTCTGCCTTCAAATCCGAGTATCTGCACACGCTCTCCACGCGCGGCTTCATCCATCAGACCTCCGACGATGCGGGTCTGGATGCGCTCTTCGCCAAGGAAACCGTGTCAGCTTATATCGGCTTTGATCCGACGGCGTCGAGCCTCCATGCGGGAAGCCTCCTGCAAATCATGATGCTGCACTGGATGCAGCGGACCGGCCACCGTGCGGTGGCCTTGATGGGCGGCGGCACCGGGATGGTCGGGGATCCTTCCTTCAAGGAGGAGGCTCGCAAGTTGATGACGCCGGACACCATCCAATCCAATATCGATAGCATCAAGCGCGTATTCGCCAATTACCTGAATTTCGGCAATGGCCCGAACGATGCGCTGATGGTGAACAACGCGGAGTGGCTGTTGCCCCTCAACTACCTCGAATTCCTGCGCGACGTCGGACAGCATTTCTCGGTCAATCGCATGCTGTCTTTCGACTCCGTCAAGCAGCGCCTCGATCGCGAGCAGTCGTTGTCGTTCCTGGAATTCAACTACATGATCCTCCAGGCCTATGATTTCGTGGAGCTCAACAAGCGCTATGGCCTTCGCCTGCAGATGGGCGGTTCGGATCAATGGGGCAACATCGTCAACGGCATCGACCTCGGCCATCGCCTGGGCACACCGCAGCTTTACGCCCTCACCTCGCCCTTGCTGACCACCTCTTCCGGCGCGAAAATGGGCAAATCCCTGAATGGCGCCGTATGGCTTAACGCTGAGCTCCTCAGCCCGTACGAGTTCTGGCAGTACTGGCGCAACACGGAAGACGCCGACGTCGAGCGTTTCCTGAAGCTCTACACGACGCTGCCGCTGGATGAGATTAGCCGACTAAGCGCTCTGGGTGGATCGGAAATCAACGAGACTAAAAAGATTCTCGCCACCGAGGTCACCAGTCTCCTGCACGGGCGCCAGGCTGCCGAGGAAGCCGCCGAGACGGCACGAAAGACCTTCGAAGAAGGTGCGTTGGCAACCAACCTCCCGACCGTCGAGATCGCCGCGAGCGAGCTTGGGACCGGCATAGGTATTCTGACGCTTCTCGTCAAAGCCGGTCTTGCCGCATCGAACGGCGAAGCGCGCCGCCATATCCAGGGAGGTGCCGTTCGGGTGAACGATGCCGCTGTATCGGATGAACGCGCTCAGATTGGCAATTCGGAGGTAACAGCTGACGGCGTAATAAAGCTGTCGCTCGGCAAGAAGAAGCACATACTCGTCCGGCCGGCCTGATCAGGCCGGGCGACGGGGCTTAGCATCACTGAAACTCGAAGATCGAGCGGAAAATGCCCGGAGCAATGACAGAAATCGGGTTGACGATGATCTGAGGTTGCTTCAGCGGCCCCTGCAATCGATAGGTGATGCCGATCAGGCCACGATCCCGGCCATTGCCGAGAAACATGCCGAGGATCGGCAGTTCGCCGAACAGGCGGTTGATGCCGTAGGCCGGCATGAATGTACCCGTCAGGTTCATGTTTCCCCGCGGATCGCTCAGGATCCCCTGAAACGTTGTGCCTATGGTCGATCCACGGATCACGCCATTGGCAAGGTTGATATAGTTCGATCCCTTTTCGATCTGGGAAAAGCCGCGATCGAACGTCACGCGCGAGACATCGATGTTCTTTTGCACGGCGTCGTTGAGACTGGTTCCGTTGGGAGACGTCGATACCAGTTTGGCAAGCCGCGGTTCGTTCACCAGCGTGAAGTTCTGGGCGTCGATCTGCCCGCGCAGGGGACCGTCGCCTTTTGAATCGAGAGCAACGTTGATGCTGCCGCCTTCCATCTTTTCGTAGAAGCCAAAGAACCGCAGAACCGCTCCGGCATCCCGCGACTGGAGACTGATCGAGCGAGCACCGCTCTCCGAGCTGTCCGCCGCAATCGCCTTCTGTCCGGAATTGGTAATGGCGTTGAAGGCTAGGCCCGACACGTTCGAACCAACCCCCTCATAGGAAAGCGAAACATTGCGGAAGGTCTCAGAATAGAAACCGACAACCTTATCGATGTCAGCATTGATCAGAACTCGTTGCTTGCCACCGGTGTCGCCACTCTTCTGCTTCTTGTCCGTGATCTGATTGAGCAGGGGCCGGGCATCAAAGGAATCACCCTTTACGTCGACGCGATAGCCATATTGGGTCCGCGCCACCTTGACGGCGATGTCGTCGCCACGATTGAGCTTCACATTGCTGAAATCTGCGGAGCTGAGATCGCCACTGACGACCTTCACATCACCCTGGATGCGGAACGTATCGCCCGCAACATCGAGATCCTTGATCGTCGAGGTGTCGCCGTTCTGCTGCAGGGCAAATTTGGCCGTTGCCTTCACACCCGCCCCCTTTGTCCAACCGAGTTGCGCAAGCTTTATCTCGGCTTTGGTCAAGTCGGCTGTCGCCACGGGGGAACCGTCGGCAGCCTTCGAGATGTCAACCGAAATCGGACCGGAAAGCAGCGGGTCGAGTGCTGGAAACAACGCATTGCGCGTCTTGTCGTCGAGCCGCAACGTGACGCGTTGATCGCGCTTGGCCGTGTTGCCATTTAAAGGCTCAAAAAGCTCCACATCTGCTGGGATGCCGTTGAGTTTTGCCTCGGCATCAAGCCTTGCCTCATCACGGGTGACCGACAGCGTGCCATTGGCATCCGTAATCAACTGTCCATCGATCTTCTTGGCGATCGAGACATCCGAAAGCGCCATTTCGGCGTTGTACGTCAAGCTGCCCGGAGGGGCGCGACGCGTAATCGGAAAAGTCACAAGCACATGTGCCTTCACATTCCCCTTGATCTCATCAGGCGTGAAAGGCAGGTTTTTCACGGCATTGATGGGCTTGTACCCAATGATTTCTGCCACCGCCGACGCGTCGCCCGCTAGGTTGAGGTCAAGATCCGACAGGACCGGCCGCTGCGGGCCCCACGGAATAACCAGCGTGCCGTCGACAACGTGCGCTTCCCGATTATTCGGCGTGATCGAAACACCGTTTTGCAGCTTGATCGTTGTGCGGGCACCTCGGACGCTGATCTTGCCATCGGCATTACGCACCGGAGGCAGGTCGCCAACAATATTGAAGCGCGATCCTTCGACAGAGAAATCCACCTGGACTTCGTCCGGTTCGAGCGGCGGCGGCTTGCCGGGGCCATTGAACCTGCCTGCCGCAAAGTTCACGTCGATCCTGCTATCCTTCGTCGTTCCGCCGGAGAGATTCTCGACCATCCACCGGCGAGCCCCCGTGGCCACCCAGATCGGCCAAAGTTGTCTGGCATGAGCGACGGGCATAGCTGGAACTTGCAGCGACAACCTCATGGCCGGTGTGCCTTTGCCAAAGGTTGCATTGGCGAAACCGAAGAGCTGGCTATCATCGGCGGCCCGCACCGAAATCTTCGGAATATCAAGCAATTTCTGCGACGGTATATATCGTCCCGACAAACCGGCATCGAACGCCAAGGGTGGTTCAGGCGAATCCTTCGGCGACGAGGTGGCTTGGTCGACGCTGAGTTCAAATCGATAACCCGGCTCGGCGGGTTCTGCCGTTCCTGATGCTGGATCTGGCACGATCGAACCTTTTACGATTCCCTTGATCGCCCCAAAATGGATCGTCGAAGGTTTGAGGTCGATGGCTTTCGCGCCCGAAACATGTTCGAAATTGATCTGAGTCGCGACCGCCATGTCGTCGACATTGCCGATTGTAACCGGACCCTCACCGATATTAAGCGCACCCCAAACGCGAGCCGGCTCATTCGCCAAGCCAGCCAGGCCATCGAGCTTGATCTCAGCCAAATTATTATAGGCCAGATAGGCGCCATCCGGCTTGATGCCATCGATATCGGGAACCGGAGCATTGCCGAATTTTCCCATCAGCGGAATTTTGCTGACGGTGAGTGAAAACGCTTCGATCTTCGCGCCGATTGCCGAGCGCTTTGCCTGTGCCGCAATGGCAATTTCCTTGCCGCGCCACTCGACGGTCCCCTTCATTGCCACAGGACCGCCCGTCTCGGACAGGTCGAGATTGACGATCCGCAACCGCTCCGGCGCTCCCGCAACAGTGAAATCGAACGACGTGTCGGTTATGGTGATATCGCGTGTTTCGCGCTGATCGAGCAGGGAAACCGCACTCTCCAAACCGCTAAAAATCAGGCGTGATGCGCCATCGAGATCGACGAGACCCTGCGCATCCCACGGTACAAGTGAAGCGAAATCGAACGGCACTTTCGATGTGACCTTGATCTCGGCGCCATCCAGTTCGAGGCGCTCCACTTTCACATTGCCCTGCAATAGCGGGAGTGTAGCAAGGCCAATACGTACGGCGCGAACATTGTTGATCTCGATGCCACGCTTGGCATCGGCAATATTGACATCCCGCGCTTCGAGGGCAACGTGCCGGCGCTGATCAAGGGAAATTTGCGCCGATTGAATCGTTGCGTCGGTTTCCGGGCCGACGACCGACTTCAGCGCCGCCTGGGTGCGCCGCGTCAATGCCTCACCGCCGATCCCGACTCGCAAGACAGCAAAGGCGATGCCCGCCAGAACGGCGATAAGTATCAGAAACGAGAAGCAAGCGCCTGCTGCGAAATGCAGGCGGGAACGCCGTCGCGGCGTCGCCACAGGAGCCTTGCCCCCCTTATGGGCTGACGGGTAATGATGCAGTTTTGTGAAGTCGCGCTTCGTAAAACGGACCTTTTTCGGTTTCTCTGTCAAATTCCCAAGCCAATTGAGGAATCATATGGGAAACCGTAGACGATTCCCTTGCCTCTCTATAGTTGCGTAATTGAGGCGGCATTCAATAAGCAAAAGAAAGGCATTCCTATGACAGTTCTTGACATCGGAGACACCGCACCGGACTTCACCCTGCCCCGCGATAGTGGCGGCGCCATTACCCTTTCTGCACTGCGCGGCAAGCCGGTCGTGCTCTATTTCTACCCGAAGGATGACACCAGCGGCTGCACCCAGGAAGCGATCGAATTCTCGGCGCTGAGATCGCAGTTCGAAGCGATCGGCGCGATAGTCATCGGCATGTCCCCCGATCCGGTCAAGA
>NZ_JBBNAM010000079.1:0-18282 GCF_037994425.1 Phyllobacterium sp. | reverse complement strand
GTATTGCCCTGGAACTTTCCCGCGGGGACACTTTCCTGGAAAATTGCACCTGCCCTTGCTGCGGGGAACTCGATTGTGGTCAAACCCGCGGAGCTTGCACCGCTCTCGACATTGAGGATTGCCGAACTGGCATTTGAAGCCGGCATTCCCGGTGGCGTATTTAACGTGGTGCCTGGGCTCGGGCACGTGACTGGCAAGGCGCTGGGCCTCCATCACGATGTTGACGTCATTTCGTTCACGGGATCGACCGAAATTGGACGCCAATTTTTGCGCTACGCCGCCGACAGCAACCTTAAGAAGGTTGTGCTGGAATGTGGTGGGAAAAGCCCGCAGATCGTGATGGCTGATGCAGCCGATAACCTCGACAGCATTGCCGAAAACCTCGCCGGCGCCGCCTTCTGGAACATGGGGCAAAACTGCACGTGCGGATCCCGTATCCTTGTCCAATCGAGCATCAAAGAGAAATTTGTCGAAAGACTGGTCGAGGCAACGAAAGCTTGGAAAGTAGGGCAACCGAACGACCATTCCAGCAAGCTCGGCCCCCTGATTGAAGCATCCGCGCTAAAGCGGGTCCTCGATGTCATTCAACAGGCGAAGCAGGACGGAGCGACCGTCATTGCAGGTGGAAGCCGTCTCCTTGAGGAAACGGGCGGCTGGTTTGTCGATCCCACAGTAATCGATAACGTTACTTCGGACATGGCTCTAGCCCGTGACGAGATATTCGGCCCCGTGGTCGCAATCCTGCCGTTCGAATCGGAGGCCGAAGCCATCGAGTTGGCGAACGCCTCTGCCTACGGGCTCGCAGCTACCGTCTTCTCCAGGGATATCAACGTCGCCATCCGTATGGCGCGCGGCCTACAGGCCGGGACAGTGGCCGTCAACGGCTATGGCGAGGGCGATATCACCACACCGTTCGGAGGATATAAGACGTCTGGCTTCGGCGGGTACGACAAGGGCATTGAGGCATTCGATCAATACACGCAGTTGAAGACGATTTGGGTAACGCTGGCCTAGCGAAACAAACCGGCAGAAATCATTGATTTAAGAATGTGGAACAGAGTTTTCATATGACCGATACCGTCACACTCACCTTGAGTGAAGCCAACGATCTCTGCCTGCAGATACTTTTACGTACAGGATTGAGCGCCGGACAAGCTGAGGCGGTATCTGAAGTCATCGTGACAGCACAACGCGACGAATGCCACTCCCATGGATTGTACCGACTCATCGGATGCGTGCATTCGATCAACACTGGCGGCGTTAACAAGGTCGCGAATCCCAAAGTCATCGATCTGTCCCCTGCCATCGTCAAGGTCGACGCTGACTTCGGCTTTTCCTCCTACGCCTACAAGAAAGTCATTTCCCTCGCCGTTGCGAAAGCGCGCGAGCAAGGTCTGGCTGCCCTTGCCATCAACAATTGCTATCATTTCTCGGCACTATGGCCCGAAATAGAACCTTTGGCGGAAGATGGCTTGGCGGCATTGGCCTTAACGCCTAGTCACAGTTGGGTTGCGCCGGCCGGCGGCACCAAGCCGCTGTTCGGAACCAATCCTATCGCCTTCGCCTGGCCCCGCGCCGACGGCCACCCTTTTGTCTTCGACTTTGCCACGAGCGCGACAGCTAGAGGCGAGATCGAACTGCACGGCCGAGCAGCCAAGAAGATAAAGCCGGGTCTCGCAATCGACCAAGATGGTCAACCCACAATCGATCCCTCCGAGGCTTTGAAAGGCGCAATGCTCACCTTTGGCGGACACAAGGGTTCCGCCCTTTCGGCCATGGTCGAGCTGCTTGCCGGTCCGCTGATTGGCGACATGTTGAGCCTGGAATCAAAAGCTTTCGACCAGGGCCGAGGTGCATCCCCCTGTCACGGCGAGCTCATTCTCATCTTCGATCCCGCGGTATTTCTCGGCGATACATTGGCCGCCAATCTTTCGCGTGCCGAAATGTTGTTTGACAACATTCTCGGTCAAGGCGCACGGCTCCCCTCCCAGCGACGTTATTCTGCTCGGCAAAATAGTCTGGCAAACGGCTTGACCATTTCCACCAACCTTTACGATGACTTGCTGGCGCTTCTCGATACCGCGCCCACTGCGTTGTGCATGACATTGAGAGGTTGATAGGACAGCCTCAAAGTCTTGACGCTCGTGTTCAAATGCGGCGCGCCTCCTCTATGAAGAAGACTTAGTTGTTGCGATGCGCGCTGGGCATCCTTTTAAGAACGATCCCAACCTTGAACGATACTGCATAATGCAATATCTACGTCTCGCTCAGCGGCGATCCCATGGGTTTGTAGACGAAGCTTTGGCGCAAAAAGGCTTGTGACGACATATTGCGCTAACCGTTCAGAACTTCATGTTCGCCCTCGCCGCGATTGCAGAGACCGACTTGACCTCAGCCCTGCTAAGCCGCTTTGTTTGTGGTTGCTATCGACGCGCCCTTAAAGTTACCACGGTTTCGTCTCAATGCCATTGTTCCAAAAGTCGCTTTGATGGACGCCGGTTTGGTTTGGCTCATCGGAGTTCTGGGAGCGAAGGCGAATTTCTTACGTCGCAAACTGAGCTCGGGTAAGGACTAGGAACTCCTAACAAGATGCCAGAGTGCGGGCCATGCGATGACACGGACTGACACTTTTATCTTGTTCCGGATGGCAGGATTGCCGACTTGAGGCGATGGCGTCTTGCCGGACTTGTACCTCGTCCATAGTGAAAAGGTTTCCCCAAAAAGATCTTCACGCTCGCATTCGACCTGCTCTGATGTTAAAAAAAGACGTCACGCGCATTAATATATCACCCGACAATACGTTCCGTGATTTTCGGGTAGATATTGTTGCATGCCACTATCATTTGCTGCGTCCGTTTTTGGTCAGAGGGCATTACTATAGGAATGACTGACATAGCCGCAAAGCGGTCAGTCGCGCCACAATCGCCAAACGTCAGATTCGGGTCACAACACCGGACATTCTTGTGCCAGTTTATCGTTCCCACTTACAGGTCGATCGCGTTCGGCAATCCATGTGGGAAATGGCCGGTGCTGAGACTGACGTATCAGCGTCCGGTGTCGAAGTACGGTCGGGAAGGCTGGTATCTTAAACTGCAACTGGCGTGAGCCAAGGCTGATCGGCCGCTGCCGAGCAGTCAACAACCGCATCAACGAATGCGACACCCTTGAGCCCGTCGTAAGCCGTCGGGATATTGCGCCCTATGGCTGTCGGTTCGCGCCCTTCGCGCCGGGCCCGAATTGCTTCAGCAAAGCCAGCATACAGATTCGCGAACGCTTCCAGATAGCCCTCCGGGTGCCCTGGCGGCGTACGGGTTCGCGCTTGGGCGCCTTCGCTGAGATCATTGGCGCCGCGCTTGATGATTTCAGTCCGTCCGTTCAGCCGAGCGTGTACCAGCTCGTTCGGTTGTTCCTGAAACCAAGTGAGAGAGGCTTTTTCACCGAACACCCGAAGGCGCACGCCATTAGAAGATCCGAGTGCAACCTGAGAAGACCAAAGCAGCCCGCGGGCGCCACCTTCATAGCGCAGCATAACATGAGCGTTATCATCCAAGGCGCGTCCTTCCACGAATGTGGCGAGGTCCGCCGTCAACGATTGAAGCTTGAGACCTGAAACGAAGCCAGCCAGGTGATAGGCATGCGTACCGATATCGCCAATAGAGCCACCACGGCCGTTTTTCTTCGGATCGGTTCGCCAAGCAGCCTGCGCGTTGCCCTCGGTCTCGATTGCGGTGGCCATCCATTCGAGTGGATACTCAACTTGAACGGTACGAATCTTTCCTAATTGGCCAGTCGCAACCATATGCTTGGCTTCATGTACCATCGGGTAGCCAGAGTAGGTGTATGTCACGCCCATAAACCGGCCGCTATCGCGAACCAGGTTTTCGAGTATGACCGCATCGTGCAAAGTCGCGGTTAGAGGCTTCTCGCAGATGACGTCAAAGCCCGCTTCCAAGAATGCTTTGGCGATTGGGAAATGCGTAAAGTTGGGCGTGCAGATCGCAACCGCATCAATGCGGTCTTCACGAACGCTCTCGCCCGCAATCATGGCCTTGAAGTCGTCATAGGAGCGTGTGGGATCCAGCCCCTGGGTTGCTGCAAACGCATGACCGCGGGCGGCATCAACGTCGAATGCGCCTGCCACCAAGGTCCAGGTTCTGTCCTGTCGAGCGGCGATGCGATGGATATTGCCGATGTAGGCGCCATCGCCTCCACCCACCATTCCGAGGCGCAATGATTTTGGGGAAGAAGAGTCTGCTGTCATGTCTTTCCTCAATCAAGTCCGAGCATGGCTCGGTTGATATCTCTGTTTGCGCCGGATTTCACGAAATCATCGAACGCACGATCAGCGACCCGGATGATGTGTTCGCGGATGAACTTCGCGCCCTCCGCGGCGCCGTCCTCCGGATGCTTGATGAAGCACTCCCATTCCAACACCGCCCAGCCATCGAAATCATAGGTGGCGAGCTTGGTGAAAACTGCGCCGAAATCCACCTGACCATCGCCCAGCGAGCGGAACCGCCCCGCGCGTTTCGACCATGGCTGGAAGCCACCATAGGCCCCCGTCTTGCCGTTCGGTCGGAACTCGGCGTCCTTAACGTGGAACATCTTGATCCGCTCATGGTAATGATCGATGAATTCCAGATAATCGAGCGCCTGCAAGACGAAGTGGCTCGGGTCGTAAAGAATGTTGCAGCGGCGATGGCCGCCCACACCTTCCAGGAACATCTCGAAGGTCAAGCCGTCATGGACGTCCTCGCAGGGGTGAATCTCGAAGCATAAATCGACGCCCTGTTCATCGAAATCGTTCAGGATTGGCAGCCAACGGTTTGCTAATTCTGCGAATGCCTCGGCGACCAGGCCCTCTGGCCATTGTGGGTAAGGGTAGAGATAAGGCCAGAGCAATGACCCGGTAAAACTGACATGACGATCAATGCCGAGATTGCGGGAAGCGCGTGCGGCAAACCGCATTTGCTCCTCCGCCCACGCCCGACGGGCGGCCGGATTGTTATGCACATGCGCAGGGGCGAAGCTGTCCATAATGCGGTCATGGGCGGGATGGACGGCAACGAGCTGGCCGGTAATGTGCGAACCCAGCTCCGTCACCTCAAGGCCGCTTTCCCCAAGCACCCCCTTGAGATCATCGCAATATGCCTTGCTTTCGGCCGCCAACTTCATATCGATCAGGCGATTGTCCCACGTCGGTATTTGAACGCCGGCGAAGCCTCGGGCAGCGACCCATTTTGATAAGCTGGGAAGCGAGTTATACGGCGCTTCATCAGCCGCAAATTGGGCCAGATAGATGCCTGGTCCTTTGATCGTTTTCATGCTTTCTCCCTTATTCGGATAAGGCTGCTGCTGGAGCAGGGGGACTGCCGTCGTAGGCTCCCCAGACCGATTGATCGAAGTGGACGACAGAGCCGGTCATCATCCCTGAATCGTGGGATGCGAAGAAAAGAACGGCTCGGGCGACTTCCTCTGGTGCCAAGATGCGTCCAAATGGTTGCGCTGCCGCGGCCTTTTCCAACCAGCCCGGCTCGGCTCCATGATATTCGCGCTGGATACGATCCTCGCCGTCAGACGCCATCCAGCCAATATCGAGCTGGTTCACCCGGATGTGGTTGCGCATCAGGGCGTAGCCGGAATTCCGAGTGAGCGTTGCCAGCGCACCTTTTGATGCAGAGTACGGGGAAAGAAATGGCTGTCCGGCGTGCTCGGATGTCGAGCCGATGTTGATTATGCTGCCCTTGATTTCATCCCGTATCATGAGCTTCGCCGCGTCTTGCATGAGAAAGAATGGCGCGCGGACATTGACGGCGAACATGCGGTCAAAAAGAGCCGGCGACGAATTCAAAAGATTGCCTCGATCAGTGAGGCCGGCTGCATTAACCAGAATATCAATTCTGCCGAATTTAGCGTCCGCAGTTGTAATGACCGATCGGCAATCTTCGACTCTTTCAAGATCTGTGGGCACAAACGTCACCGGGACCCCGGTGTCCCTTGTAATCGAAACAGCAACGGCGTTGCCTTTGTCCGCGTTTCGTCCGCAGGTGACAATGCCGGCAGCACCCGCTTGAGCGAAGAGCCGTGCGATTGCTGCACCCAGCCCTTGGGTGCCCCCGGTGACAACAGCGACCTTTCCCTCGATGCGATTCATCTTACACACCCACACGCTGCTTCTTGCGAATTAACTCCTGACTAGCCCGGGCTTTTTGAACAGCTTCAAGCTCGGACACCTCCGGAACGCCGACGTCCCAGTCGGCATCGCCGGGGACCCATGCATAGGCGTCAGTGACCAGTGTGACGATCGTCGTGCGGTCCGTCGTCTGCGCCCATTCCATTGCCGACTTCAGATCGGCAAGGCTTTCGCAGCGGCGGGCTAGCGCACCCATCGACTCGGCATGCTTGACGAAATCGACGGGAAAGGCTTCCTTGACCCGGCAGTCTTTGATCAAATTGTTGAAACCCGGCACGCCTTTGAATTGCTGCAGACGATTGATAACCGCATAACCGCCGTTGTCACAAACGACGATAATCATCTTGTGGCCGGTCAGCACGGTCGAATAAATGTCAGAGTTCATCATCATATAAGTGCCATCGCCGATCATGACGATCGGCGTGCCGTCGCCGGCCTTGGCCATTGCATGACCCCAGCCCGCGGCTATCTCGTACCCCATACAACTGAAGCCGAATTCGCAGTCGAATGTGTTCGGATTTTTAACCCGCCAACCCTTCGTGACCTCGCCAGGTGTGCCGCCCGCGGCAGCAATCAATGTGTCATTTGGCTTTGAAGTTTCGTTGACGATGGCAATCACCTGCGCGTAGGTAGGGATGGGCCCGTTTGTGACAGCCTGATGCTGATCGAGCAGTTTGTTCCATTCGGCAAATTGCGATTGAGCTTCCACAAGCAGCGCCGGATCGGCCTTCCAGTCGCCGAGCAAACTGTCCAGCTCGACCACAGTTTCAAGAGCATCACCAACGACCGCGATTGCACGATGCTTGACTGCGTCAAAGCGCGCTGCGTTGATAGAAATGAACTTCGCATCCTGGTGGAACAGGGTCCATGAGCCAGTGGTGAAATCCTGCAAGCGCGTGCCGATTGCCAGAATGACATCGGCCTCGCTGGCAAGCGCATTTGCCGAGGTCGAGCCAACGATCCCGATGGGGCCAGCGTGCGCAGGGTGAGTGTGAGTTAAGGCACCCTTTCCGGCGATGGTTTCGACGATTGGGATGCCGCGACTGAGGGCGAACTCCGCGACCTTCTCTTCGGCCAGCGAGTAGCGAACACCGCCTCCTGAAATGAGCAGCGGCTTCTTTGCGGACTTGAGCAATGCAGCTGCTTCCAACAGCTTTTGTTTGTCGGCCCGGGGGCGCGGTATTGACCAGACGGTTGGCTCAAAAAATGCGGTTGGATAATCGAAGGCGAGTTCTTGGGCATCCTGTGCGAGACCAATGAAGGCAGGACCGCAATCCGCCGGGTCAAGCATTGTCGCAATTGCCTGCGGCAAAGACGAGATGATCTGTTCAGGCAAGACAAGGCGATCCCAATATCTAGTGACCGGTTTGAACGCATCATTGACTGTGAGAGTCGGGTCGTTGAAGTGTTCGACCTGTTGCAGGACAGGGTCGGGAATTCTGTTTGCGAAGGTATCACCCGCGATCAGAAGTACTGGCAGCCGGTTGGCGAGCGCGGTACCAGCGGCCGTCACCATATTGACCGCACCCGGCCCGATAGAGGTCGCCGCGACCATCAATTGGCGCCGGCGCTTGGCTTTGGCAAAGGCGATCGCAGCTAGCGCCATCGATTGTTCGTTTTGACCACGCCAAGTCGGCAATTGATCCTGAACTGCCTCGAGTGCTTCGGACAAGCACGTAACGTTGCCGTGACCGAATATGGCGAACACGCCTGCAAAGAGCCGAAGCCGTTCACCATCGATCTCCGTAAATTGATTGCACAAATAGCGCACAAGCGCCTGCGACATTGTCAGGCGCACTGTCTTCGGGGACATGCAGTTCTCCTCCCATGGATCATGTTGACTGGATGCTACGAAATATTAATTGACAAATCAATAGTTCCGCAACAATCATTGCATAAATTAATTTGGGAGGACCTTAATGCTGAAAATCGCCGTTCTCGGCTGCGGCCGTATTGGCCGAATGCATGCGGAAAACATAGCTGCGCATCCACGGTCGACACTGGCTGGCGTCTTCGACGTTCATCGCCCCTCCGCAGAGGACGTTGGCAAAAATCTTGGTGTGAGGGTGTTCGATTCTGCTGAAGCGGTGTTCTCCAGCAAGGATATCGAAGCGGTACTGATCGCCACTTCCACGCCGACACACGCCGACTTCATCGAAAGAGCCGTCGCCGCCGGCAAGCCAATACTATGCGAAAAGCCGATCGATCTGAGCCTTGCTCGCGTTCAGCAATGTGCAGAAACGATTGGAATGACCAAAGTGCCCATCATGCTCGGTTTTGTGAGGCGCTTCGATCCCGGCCACAGGGCCGCTCGAGATGCCGTCCGCGCAGGTGATATAGGGGACCTGCATCAGGTCGTCATAACATCGCGTGATCCCGGAATGCCACCGGCTGGCTATGCCGAAGTATCGGGCGGAATTTTTCGCGACATGACGATCCACGACTTCGATATGGCACGCTTCATGCTCGATGAAGAAGTGACCGAGGTTTCAGCGATCGGTAGCCGTCTTGTCGATCCGGCGCTTATGCAGCGATTGAATGACTACGATACGGTAACCGTCGTCCTGAAGACTGCATCGGGCAAGCAGTGCATCATCAATAATTCGCGCCAGGCCGTCTACGGCTATGACCAGCGCCTTGAGGCTCTCGGGACGAAAGGAATGGTCGTTTCCGAAAATCGTCGCCCCAACATGACGACATTTCACCATGCCGATTCCACTGGAAAGGGCGCGCCACTACTAAACTTTTTCATCGACCGTTACGCGGAGGCTTTCATGGCCGAGATTGGTGCTTTCGTCGATGCGATCGAGGCAGGAAAGCCTCCAGAAGTCGGATTTGATGATGGCCACCGGGCACTGATCCTGGCAGAGGCATCGATCAAATCAGCGGCCGAAAACCGCACGGTAAAAACCAACGAGATTGGATGAATTATGTATCAGAATTTTGGACTTTATATCGACGGCAAATGGCGCGGTTCAGCTGATGAAGCGCTGGCTGACGTCTTGAGCCCCGTGACGCAAAGTGCTCTCGGTGCCGTTCCGGTGGCGACAACAGCAGATACGCTGGAAGCCCTGGCTGCAGCCGGCAAAGGTTTCGCCGCGTGGAGGACGACAGCCGCTTTTACCCGCGCCGACGCTCTGCACCGAATTGCCGACGAGATGGTCCGACGAACCGATGAGGCGAAAAGGATGATCTCCGCGGAGACCGGCAAACCGATTGCACAGTCGGAGCGCGAATGGGGATTGTCTATCGAGCAATTTCGGTGGTTCGCGGAAGAGGCACGCCGGATTTACGGCAGGATCATCGAATCGCGAGTAGTCGGGGGGCGTTTCGAGGTAACACGTGAGCCCGTCGGCATCGTCGGCGCCTTCACTGCCTGGAATTTTCCCGCTGCACTTGTGGCTCGCAAGGCAGCGCCTGCGCTCGCGGCAGGTTGCGCGGTGGTTATCCGGCCTTCCAGCCACACCCCGGGGGTGGCTATGGTCATGGTCGATTGCATTCGCGCCGGCAACCTCCCCGATGGCGTCGTCAATCTGGTTGTTGGGCCAACCGCGACTACTTATGCGCCGATCATGGCGGATAAATCAGTGCGCAAGGTGTCGTTGACGGGTTCGACTCGCATTGGTCAACAGATGATCCGTGATGCTGCTGACACTGTAAAGAAAGTGTCGATGGAGCTGGGCGGCAACGCCCCGCTTATCGTCTATGACGATGCCGATCTTGAGCTTGCGCTGAATATGTCCGTGCCCACGAAATTCGCAAATGCGGGCCAGGTCTGCGTGACACCAGATCGCTTTTTCGTGCATGAACGTTTGCATGACGCCTTCGTTGATGGGTTCGTCAGACGCACAAATACGCTCAAACTCGGCGATGGTCTGGATCCCACTGTCCAAATGGGGCCTTTGATTAACAGCGGGCGCCTTTCACAGATCGAGTCGATCGTCTTCGACGCTGTGAAAGCAGGGGCGCAAGTGGTAGCGGGGGGCGAACGCGCTTCGGAATTCAACGCCGGGCATTTCTACAAACCAACTGTTCTGACCAATGTTACCGATGACATGAAGGTCTTCGCCGAGGAAAATTTCGGCCCGATCGCCGCGGTCACGCGTTTTACCGAAGAGGATGAAGTGCTTTCGCGGGCCAATGCCTCCGATATGGGGCTCTCGGCCTATGCTTTTACTCGTTCACCAGATCGCGCGAGACGGACCATATCGACCCTGAAGGCAGGGATGGTCGGAATAAACAGCTTTGCATTAGCCGCGGCCGAGGCTCCGTTTGGCGGCACTAACCATTCGGGTATGGGCCGCGAGGGCGGGACCGAAGGTATCAGCGACTATCTCGATACCAAGCTTTCCCAGATCGTGTTTTGAGGACGATACAAATGATCAAGAACAGACTGAAAGAAATCTGGGCAGAGGGCCGGCCGTCGATCAATGGCTGGCTTTCGATCGGTAATGCCTTCACCGCTGAGATCATGGCCGCTCAAGGTTATGACTCCGTCTCCATCGACATCCAGCATGGTGCGCTGGACTACACTTCGGTGTTGCCGATGTTCCAGGCTATGCGCGCCTCGGGTGTCGTGCCAATGGCGCGTGTACCCTGGCTGGAGCCCGGCATCATCATGAAAGTGCTGGATGCGGGGGCCTATGGTGTGATTTGCCCAATGGTAAATACCGCCGCACAGGCGACTGAATTCGTCAGCTATCTTCGCTACCCGCCGCACGGCCAGCGCAGTTTTGGGCCGACGCGGGTTAGCTTCGCCGCGGGGCCGAACTATGCGGGTGAGGCGAATTCGGAAGTCCTTGCTTTTGCCATGGTCGAAACCAAACAAGCGATGGACAACCTTGATGGGATTGCCGCAACGCCAGGATTGGACGGCATTTATGTTGGCCCAGCCGATCTGACCTTCAGCTTGACGGAAGGCCGGCTTGCGCCAGCTTTCGATCGCGAAGAGCCGGAAATGATCGAGGCGCTCCAGCACATCGTCGCAGCTTGCAAAAAGAACAGAATTCGCGCTGCCCTGCATTGCGGCACGCCGGAATACGCCGCCCGGGCCATTGGTTGGGGCTTCGATATGACCACCGTTTCAGGTGACAGTCGGCTTCTGGCAGCGGCGGCGGCGGCAAACGTTGCGAAATTTCGCGACCTCGTGGGTCAGGCGGCCGGCACGGCCGAAAAGGGGGCATACTGATGCCGCATATTCTCATTGCCGGAAAGCTGCATCCCTCCGGGGTGGCGCTTTTAAGGAACTCTCCAGGCGTGACATTCGACTATGTCGAGGAAGTATCGGAGGGGTCTTATTACCCCCTGATCGGGAGGGCCGATGCACTTGTGCTACGGACTCAGCCGCTGTCGGCATCGACTGTCGCGAGCGCGGACCGCCTAAAGATCGTCTCTCGCCATGGCGTTGGATATGATGCTGTGCATCTGGCGTCGCTCAATGAAAGAGGCATCGCGCTCGCAGTTGTCGGTGACGTCAATTCCGTGTCGGTGGCTGAGCATGCAATGATGCTGATATTGTCAGCGGCCAAACGGGCTATTCGCGGTGATCACGCGGTTCGAAATCCGTCGGAATGGGGATGGCGCAATAGACTGGAAGCGGAAGAAATCTCCGGAAAGCGCCTGTTGATCGTAGGGTTTGGTCGCATTGGGCGTCATCTTGCGCGGATGGCTACAGGCTTTGGTATGGCGATTAGGGCCTTCGATCCTTTTCTGGAGAACCAGGGCTGGCCAGAAGGTCCGGTCTTGCCGGTGGGTGATCTTGAGGAAGGCCTTCAGTGGGCGAATGTCGTTTCGGTCAACGTTCCGAAGGCCGATAGGCCGATCATTGGTAAGAGCGAGTTTGCGGCGATGCAACCTGGGACTATACTCGTCAACACAGCTCGCGGAGGCGTGGTCGAAGAGGCCGCTTTAATCGAAGCATTACAATCCGGACATCTCGGTGCAGCGGGGCTTGATGTGTTTGACGACGAACCGCCCTCCAAAGATTGCCGACTTCTCGCGTTCGATCAAGTGGTTCTGTCGCCACATATTGCGGGGTTGACGCGCGAGTGTGGGGAAAGAATGGCCGTGGCGTCGATCCAGAATGTGCTCGATTTCTTTTCGGGGCGAATAGATCCGAAGCTGGTCGTCAATGCTGATCACTTGCGAACGACCTAAGACTTAATGCCATTAAATCGTGAGGCGAAGGTGGGTCTGCACGCAGGACATTTCGAAAGTTATGCAATGAAAATTGCAACAGCAAAAAAGTGCATCAATTATTGAAATATGCTTTGACTCAGCGTTTATTGCATCTTACTATAATTTGCAATGATTGTTGCAATCAACGTAAATACTGAAGCAATCATGGACTGGGAGGGGTAAGGCGCTGGGAGGCGCGTCTCTGCCGGTCGGGGTTCACTTAGTTCCATGGGAGGTAGAAAATGGGACGTCTGATCCGTGGCCTGATGGCCACAACATTTATCGCATCTGCAATGGGCGGCACGGCAGTCGCGCAGGACAAATCCAAAGTCTTTTTTCTATTGCCCAATCAAACGACAATTCGCTTCGAGAGCCGTGACGCGCCGTTTTTTGTTCAGGCAATGAAAGAAAAAGCGCCCACCGTTGAAGTGGTGGTCCAAAATGCCCAGGGCGACCCCACCAAACAGCAGGCTCAGGTCGAAGATGCGATCGCGCAAGGAGCAAAAGTAATCCTGCTCACATCTGCTGACGCAAATCTCGCTGCCGGCGAACTCGCCGCTGCCGCAAAAGCAAACATCCCGGTTGTTCTGTACGATCACGACGCCGTCGGCGGAAAAGCCGACGCGCATATCGTTTTTGATTCACTCGCGGTCGGCCAGGAGCAGGGCAAGCGCGCCGCCGAACTGATCAAGGCAATGTCGAAGTCACCGGTCAACGTCGCTCGCGTCAAGGGGAATCAAGGCGAGTATGGTACTGGGCAATATGAGAAGGGGCAGAACGAATTTCTGCAACCGTTGATCGACTCTGGAAAAGTAAAGGTCGTCTGCGAACAGTACACCCAGAATTGGGACCCGGTGCAAGCCCAGAACTTCGCTGAGGATTGTCTCACGAAGAACGGTGGCGACGTCGATGTCTTTCTCGGCATGAATGACGGAACGACGGGCGGCTCTGTGGCAGCCCTGATTTCTCAAGGATACAAGCCCGGAGAGAAACTCGTTACCGGTGGCCAAGACGCTACTGTCGAAGCCCTTCGCTACATCGCGCAAGGGTGGCAAGACAACTCTGTTCTCAAGGACCTGAAGGTCCAGGCAACTCAAGCTGCGGATGTCGTAACTTCGATTGTCGCCGGCAAGGGCGTGCCGGCAGACCTGGTCAATGGCAAGGTCAACAACACCTTCATGGATGTGCCGGCCGTGTTCCTGCCGGTTACCAACATTACCAAAGACAATCTTGGTGACGTGGTCTCGAAGGGTGTTTGGACCTGGGCAGAGATCTGCAAGGGCGTCGAGACGACAGAGGTCTGCTCGAAGAACCTTTAATTTGACCGTTTGCTATGGAGGAAAGCGGCAAGACCGCTTTTCTCTGTCGGCAGGATCAGGAATCCCGGAGGATGAGATGACCGCGAACGATTCAGAGCATTTGGAGGTTAATGCCCCTTCCAACAAAAAATCCGTTCCACTCATTTCGATGCGCAACATCCAGAAGTCGTTCGGTTCGGTTCATGCCTTGCGGGGCGCATCGGTTAATGTACATGCCGGAGAAGTCGTAGCCCTCGTCGGCGATAACGGCGCTGGCAAGTCGACGCTCGTGAAAGTGATGGCTGGTGTGTACGCCGCTGACTCAGGGGAGTACGAAATAGATGGGAAGCCGGCCCACATTAGAACGCCTGCAGATGCAACTGGTTATGGCATTGCCACCGTCTACCAGGATCTGGCCCTATGCAACAATCTGGACGCCGTCCAGAACTTGTTTCTTGGCCGCGAATTGACCGGTTCGGGCATTTTCGGTCGACGCATTCGACGCGCCGAGTGTGAAGTTCGGGCTCGTGAGGTCATGACCCGAATGCGTCTTGGTAATCTTTCGCTGACGCGGCCCGTGGGTGCCATGTCTGGCGGCCAACGTCAGAACATAGCGATCGCCAGATCAATCCTTTGGAAGCCGAAGGTGGTCATCCTCGATGAGCCCACTGCTGCCCTCAGCCACTCTGCGGCGCAACAGGTCGCAGATCTCATCCGCAGTCTGGCCGACGATGGCTTGGGTATTGTCATCGTCAGTCACGACATTCACCACTTTGTTGTGAACGCGACCGACCGGATCGAAGTCATGCGTCTTGGCGCGAATGCGGCCAGCTTTCGCTCCAAAGATGTAACCGGCGAAATCGTCGTTAATGCGATGGTCGGTGGCAATGAGGGGGTCAACCTTGCCGGCTGACCAGAGTCTTTTCCACGTTCCGAGGGATTGAAACACCATGACTTCCATCTCCACAACCGCCGCGCCAAAGCCTCAACGCACATTCGGTGAGCTTCTCAATAGCGATCTCAGGGCCTTGCCGGTTGTAATCGCCCTGGTCGCACTTTGGGCCTTCTTCGCCATTCAGAGCGACATCTTCCTTACACCGCGAAATCTGTCAAACTTACTTCAACAATCGACCGTGATAGGCGTGATGGCGCTTGGTTTGATGTTTGTACTTCTGGTCAAGGAAATTGATCTCTCCATCGCAGCGATACACGGTGTCACCGCAGTCTTTAGCGCCAAGCTGATCGTTGACTACGGGTTCCCCCTTTGGCTGGCTCTACCTATTGCCATCCTGATCGGGGCCGCAATCGGGTCCTGTTCGGCACGGTGGGTGAACTGGGTCGGAGTGCCATCATTCGTTGTGACCCTAGGTCTGGGGCTTGCACTCAACGGTATCCAGCTACTCTTACTTCCTGCCACCGCTCGTTATGGCCTCTTAGGAACTGGCATGGAATATATAGCGCAGACCACCATCTCCGGCGCCAGTGCCTGGCTCACGTGGGCTGTTGGCCTTGCGCTACTCGCAGGACTGATTTTTTCTGGCGTCTCGCGACGGAGGCGCGCTGGCCTTGAAGTATCGACGCTTCACAGCGTGGTGCTGCCGCTCGTCGGAGCTGGCGTGTTGGCAGCAATTGTCGTTCTCGTCCTTAACGCCAGTCAAGGCATTCCATTGCCCGTTCTCATCTTCGTTATTCTCCTTGGCGTCGGCGGTTACGTCCTGAACGAAACCCAATTCGGTCTTTTTCTATATGCCGTTGGAAACAATGACGAAGCGGCGCGACGGGCCGGTATCAAGGTGCCGCTCATCCGCATGGCTGCCTTTGCGATTGCAGGCGGTGTTGCAGCAATTGCCGGCATCATCGCATCATCGAGAACCCTTGGCGTCGGCGTATTCTCAGGCGGGGGGGTCGGAGGTGGAACCTTATTGCTGGAATCAATTGCGGCGGCTGTAATTGGCGGGGTCAGCCTATTTGGCGGCAGAGGCTCTATTCATGCGGCGCTTCTGGGCGCCTTAGTAATCGGAACGGTTCAAAACGGCCTCAATCTTATGGGTGTGGAAAACGAAGTTCGTCTAATTGTGACCGGTCTTCTCCTAGTTCTTGCCGTGTCTATAGACAAGATCATCGAGAAACTAACCGGGCAACAATCGTTTTGATGTTGCGTTACCCGAGTCGCGGCGGAGGACACCGCCGCTACTTGGGATAATAACCATGCGAAATGACTTGGCAATCTTTTTAGATTGAGCGCATGATGCAATGAAATTTGCAGGTTTAAGAAATGACAGAAATCGAACCACCACGCGATTATGAAGAATTCATTCGTCTGGTCCATGACCGTTATGACGGGATGAGCAAGACCTATCAGAAGATCTCGGTCTATCTTACCCAGAGCCCAAATGATGTCGCGGTCCTTTCTGTCAATTCAATCGCCGAGCGCTGCGGCATCCACGCGTCCAGTTTCGTGCGGTTTGCCCAGTCCTTGGGGTACGAGGGCTTTAAAGATCTGCAAGGCTTGTTCCAACGCCGCCTCTCGACGGCCGCTCCTGGCTTTGAAGCGCGAAAAAAAGCGCTTGAAACGGAGCTTGGAGCGCGAACGGACAGAAGCGAGGCCGGATTTTTACGCGAACTTGTGGTGCGGGATATCGCGTCCCTCCAGGACATACTTGCTCAAATTTCGGACGAGGATTTGGCCACGGCAGTCGATCTCCTGGAAAAAAGCGAGACGATCTACTTAATCGGACAATTGCGGTCAGCACCAGTCGTTGAATTACTGCGTTACATTCTCACCATGCTTGGGAAGCGATGTGTTCTTCTCGACGTAAGCGGTGGGCTTGCCACCTACATGGCACGTTTGATGAATGACACCGATCTTTTGTTTGCTGTATCGTTTCGCTTTTATGCAACGGAGGTCGTGAACGTGGTTGAAGATGCCGCGGCTCGGGGAATACCTATCGTTGCCATTTCCGACAGTACGCTTTCGCCTCTGGCCAAGTCTGCAAACGTTCTTTTCCCGGTCCCCGAGCATGAGTATACGTTTTCGCGCTCTCTTGCTGCTCCAATGTGCCTTGCACAAGCTTTGACAGTGGCGTTGGCGAGCCGCCTCCAGGGCAGTGAGGACGAGCCTCGGATCCCAACTGTTACAGGTCAGTAGAGATCGCACTTTGAGATGCGGTGTCTATTCACCGTGCGTTTCTAGGTGAGTTCTATGGCTGGCTACCCTCGAAACTACCGATGGCCGGCGCGCCTTTCAAGATATTCTGGATCGTGCGACGCTGATCGCGCCAAGCTATCAAGCTTCGTTGCCAGCAGCGTGTCGCTATTCATGCACATAGTCTAGGCACTTCTTTAGGTCTTCGCGCTCACGATCGACACCGACTGTGTTTCCAGGAAGATTTTGGTTGCACCGTCCGCTTTCAGCCGTTCCCACCGGGGCAGTCGCACCTTGACGGCTAATTAACACGCAGTATCACGCCTATCATTCATACGGAGCAAACATCGTGACTTCAAGGACATAGGCCAGTATCCGCTAGGATCAATAGTAGACATTTGTGACGGTCCGCTTTGCGCGCCAATTCCGGACGTTGCACGTTCCGCTAAGACCATGCGAGAACGTTTGCTTCTAGCGTGCTACGGGCCTCGGTTTCTGGCGATCGCCGCCATCACCTTCAACTGGCCGCGGCTCAAGTGACCGGCATGAGCCGCGCGCCAGGCGGCGCCATGGCGGTGGAAGATATCGGCGACCTCCAGGAACGGGCGGGCTCACCGCCGCCGCTTCACGTATCCGGTCTGGTCGTCCTCTGCCAGAAGTCTGATCCGGTCGAGCGGGCTGATCACGGCGCGGATGGTCTTGGTGGCGACGCGGGCATAGAGCGCGGTCGTATCAAGTTTGGCATGGCCGAGCAGGACCTGGATGGACCCGGATGTCGACGTCCTGCTCCAGCAGATGCGTGGCGAAGCTGTGGCGCAGCGTGTGCGGCGTCACCCGCTTCTTGATCCCGGCGACTTGCGCGGCGGCATGGACGGCGCGATTCATATGCCGCGTGGAGAGTGGCGTGACCGGGTTGCGGCCCGGAAACAGCCAGCCCTGCGGCAGCATCACGCCGCGGCGCTTGCCCTCGCGCCACCAGGCGCGCAGCAACTCGAGCAGTTGCGGCGACAGCATGGCGTGGCGATCCTTGCGCCCCTTGCCCTGCTCGACGCGGATCAGCATGCGCGTCGAGTCGACATCGCTCACCTTGAGCGCCACGATCTCCGACACGCGCAATCCGGCGCCATAGGCCGTGCCGAGGGCAGCCTTGTACTTAGACCCCGGTGCGGCTTCGAGCAGCCGCGCCACCTCCTCGACGCTCAGCACCAGCGGTAGCTTGCGCGGCCGATGGATCAGGGCCAGGCGGCGAGAGAGATCGGGCCGGTCGATCGTCACAGTGAAAAAGAAGCGCAGCGCCGAGACCGAGCTGTTGATGCTCGGCGGACGCATGCCGGCTCGCGTCTGGTGCAACTGGAACTGGCGCAGATCCTCAGCCGTCGCCGTGTCGGGGGAGCGGCCGATGAAGGCGGCAAGCGCCTTCACGCAACGGATGTAGTCACGGCGCGTGCACTCGGTGAAGCCGCGCAGGG
>NZ_JBBNAM010000078.1:0-10254 GCF_037994425.1 Phyllobacterium sp. | reverse complement strand
AGCGTCCTGTTGCAGTCCAACATAAACAATACGCGCAGCGATGTGGCCCACCTTGTCCGCGTTCTGGTGGAAATCTGCCACGCTATCGAGAAGCGCCTTTCGGATGGCGGCGAACCCGAGCGCACTGTATTCGAAGCCCGGGTGAAAGCTCTGATGACCGACGTGCCGGACCTTCCCAATTTCAGTCATTTCCACGAAGTCTTTCGTGGCGACGCCGGCCGAACGACGCCGGAGGGCGATATCCGCACGGCATTTTTTGGCGCTTACGACCCCACGATATGCGAATATGTTCCGCTGTTTGGCGCAGAGTGCGACCGCCGGCTGCGCGACGGACCGGAGATGGTCTCGGCCAACTTCGTCATACCCTATCCGCCGGGATTCCCGATCATGGTGCCGGGTCAGGTGCTGACCCAGGAGACGATCGACTTTATGCGCAAGCTCGATGTCAAGGAAATCCACGGATACGAAAAAGCGAAAGGCCTCAAGCTGCTGCTGCCTGATGCGATTGCGGCAAAGGCTAAACGTTGAACGACGGCGCTGGGGCGCGCCGTGTGGCACCGAGCTGATCGTGTTTTAGCACGCGAAGATCCTCGCGGGGGGAGGGTTTGGTTATGATTTGGTTCGAGCAATTCCTGGTCAAGTATCCTGAGCTCGCCGTATTCCTTGCGATCAGTATTGGTTATCTGATCGGGGACGTGAAGGTCAGAGGCTTCAGCCTTGGACCTGTTACCGGCTCTCTCTTTGCCGGCATTGTAATCGGTCAATTCGCCCACGTGCCGATTGCCGGTATGGCTAAGTCGTTCCTTTTCCTCCTCTTCCTGTTTGGCATCGGCTATTCGGTCGGGCCGCAATTCCTGCAGGCCCTCAAGCGAGACGGGTTGAAGCCCGTGTTGCTAGCCGTCATCGTGTGCGTCACCGGTTTGCTCACTGCGATCGTCATCGCCAGGGTTCTGGGGCTCGATCCAGGCTTTGCTGCAGGCCTTGTTTCGGGCGCGCTCACAGAGAGTCCAGCCATGGGTACGGCGACGGAGGCCATTAATGCGCTTCCTCTGATGGAGGATGAGCGTGCGCGGCTCGTGGCGCACGTCGCGGTGGCCGATGCGGTCTGTTACGTCTTTGGCGCTGTTGGCGTCATTGTGTTCTGCAGTGTGGTGGGACCGAGATTGCTTGGCATCGACTTGGCGGCCGAGGCGCTCAAGCTCGAGCAGGAGTTGGGCATCAAGCGGACGACGGCGGGGGTCACCTCAGCCTGGCACAGGTTCGAGCTGCGCTCCTACCGGATTGCGGAAGGTTCGCCGGCCGTGGGTTTGTCCATCGCGGCGGCCGAGGCAAAACTTCCTGAGCACCGCCTGTTCATCCAGCGCGTGCGACGGGGGGACACGGTCATCGAAGCAACCCCGGAGTTCGTGTTGGCCCCAGGAGACGTCGTCGCAGTGTCTGGCCGGCGAGAAAGTCTGGTGGAGGTGCTCGGTCAGCGCGCCGCCGAGGTAGAGGATCGCGAGCTTCTCGATATTCCAGTGTCAGTGGCAGACGTGCTTGTAACAAGCCGGGACCTCGACGGCCGGAATATTGCGGATACGGCCAAGGAGGACTGGGCCCGTAGCCTCTATCTGCGAGCAATTACGCGCGGGACCCAAGAGCTTCCGCTTGCACCCGGCATCGCGGTGCAGCGTGGCGACATTCTCCGCCTGGTGGGACCAGAAGGCGTCGTCGCGCGTGCAGCCAAGCGTATAGGTGTCATTATCGCTCCGACAACCGCGACGGACTTCTTCGTTCTCGGCCTCGCTATCTTCTTTGGCGGGCTCATCGGCGTGCTCGTCACGATTCCAATCGGAGATATGCGAATCTCTTTGAGCACGAGCGTCGGAACTTTGCTTGCGGGGCTGATCGTCGGGCATATGCGCACGCGCTTTCCGCTCTTCGGCCGCATACCAGATGGAGCCGTCTCGCTGATGACCGCACTCGGTCTTGCCGCCTTCGTTGCGATGACCGGCCTGCATGCCGGGCCCGTCTTTTTCTCTGCCATTGCCGAAGCTGGTGTCGGGCTCCTGTTCGGCGGTATGATTGTAACCCTTATGCCCCTCATTGTAGGGCTTTATCTCGGACGCTACCTGCTGCACATGAACCCTATACTGCTTCTCGGGGGCCTGGCAGGGGCCCAGACAATGACTGCGGGCATGGCGGCCGTTCAGGACCGCTCTGGAAGTCCCGTTGCCGTCCTCGGCTATACGCCGGCAGTTCCCATCGGGCATATCCTGCTCACGACCTGGGGAACCGTCATTGTCGGCGTGATCGCGGGGTAAGTTCCGCTTGCCGAGGGTTTAGGGTCGCGGCGCAAAACCCGCGGAAATGACGGAACTCAACAGTTCGTTTCCGCCCGACCAGAGAATCTGCAAGCCGAGGCAGAAAAGTATGAACGCGGACAGCCTCACGGCGATATCGGTACCGCCGGGACCGAGAACTTTTTGGATACGATCCGCGTAGGCGAAGCAAAGCAGGATCGTCAGCGCCAGAACAGCAATGGCGACGACACTTGCCACAACGAATATGATCCTGTCCGCAGCTCTCGTAATCGTTGCCTCTGAAAGTCCGATGCTGATAACCACGGCCATCGAACCTGGCCCCGTCGTCAGGGGGAGAGTGAGAGGATAGAAGGCCTGGTCGAGTAATTTATGCGGAACACCGCCCGCCGGCGTTTCCAGTTCTTTCCGGCTGCCTTCATTGAGGAGTTTCCAGCCCGAGACAGCGACAATGAACCCGCCGGCGATGCGAAGGATGGGAATTGAGATGCCGTAAAATTGCAAAATAAGCGCGCCGAGTAGGAACGAGCACACCAGCAAGACGAACGAATTCAACGCGATGCGCCGCGCAAGGATAGCCCGCAGCTCAGGCGTGGCGCCGCTGGTTAACCCGAGGAAGACAAGTGCGGAACCGGGCGGATTGACCACTGGAAAAATCGATGCCAGTACCAGGACGAACGTATTGATAGCGGCGTTCATTGGTGGAGTTCCACAGCAATCGGACGCGCAATGGCGAGTCTTTGAGATGTCTTCAAGACAATCAACCGGCTGGCCGCGTGACTCATCTCATTGCCTTCCAGACCGCAAGCGTCATCCACCTTGCTAGAATAGGATGAGACCATACAGCGATTGGAAGCGCGTTGCTACCGCTGCGCCGGCGGAAGGTGCGGTGAGACATACGCATAGTAGTATTGAGACGTTCGAGGAGGGTTGCGGATGATCAACTCTGCTTCTGACAAAGTAGCGACAAACGTAAGCTCGGCTCGATCGATGGAGTCAGGTCGAGCGCGATATTCTCCGCTCATGAAGCAACATCGCGTTTGTCATGCGCGGCGGCGCGACGGGCGAGTTTTGCCCAGTCATTCTTTGGTTTCAAAAGGTCCTTTCGCAACCATCGTCACTGGGGGCACTGTGGTTTCGAGATATCGTCGGAGGCCAGTTTCGGCGCTGGGAAACATGCGATCCTCACCAACGCGGTCGGCGAAGCTGGATCTGCGGATGTAGTCAAGGACGTCCGGATTGAGACCGGCGAGCCACATCTCGACTCCCTCTTTCGCAAATCGACCTTCGCCATCGATGAGCATTTGCAGCGCCGAATACTCGATATCGAAGACCCGGCTGAGGTCGAGCATAAGGACGCCTGGCTTGTTATTGGCAACGAGTTCCCGAACCCGGTCGCCCACCTGCTGGGCGTTAGCGAAGAAGAGCCTTCCTTCCGGACGCACGATCAGCAGACCCTCGAAGGTCTCGTCATTCGGATGCTCTGGCGATATCGGGCGCAGTAGGTCCGCCCCGCGTTTGCGGCCGATCACGTGGATGCGTGGACGCGCCGCCTGACTGGAGAGGCCAAGCAGCGACAAGGCGATCGCGACGACAATGCCCTGCAGCGTGCCGAACACCAGCACGCCGAGGAAGGCAGCGAGCGCCCACCTGAACTCCATTGTCCGGACCTTGCGGATCGATGCGAATTCGAGCGGCTGGATAAGACCGATTGAATAGACGATCACGATGGCCGCAAGCACAGCCTGCGGCAGAAGCCCCAACAGCGGCGCCAGAGCCAGCATGGTTGCCACCGAAACCCCGGCCGTAACGAGAGATGCCTTCTGCGTCCGTCCTCCGACGGCGCGCACCACCGCCGTCTGCGATGTCCCCCCGCCGGCGGGCATGGCTCCGAAGAAGGCCCCAGACAGGTTGGCTGCACCAATGGCGAGAAGTTCCCGGTTCGGCCTGAGCGGCGGCTCCGACGGGGTTGCAAAGGCCCGGCCGGCGGCGATTGTCTCGGTAAAGCTCATGAGCGCTATGCCGATCGCCCCGGGGAGCAGCCGCATCGCAAGTTCCGGGGTTGGCAGCGTTATTGAAGGCAGCGCTTGTGGAATAACCCCGACCGTTGCCACACCGGCCCCACTGAGATCGCCCAACCAGGACGCGGCGATGCCCGCGCCGATCACCGCCAATGGCGCTGGCGAGTGCGGCCAGACGCGCTCGGTTATCAGGAGCAGGACCAGGGCCGCACCCCCAAGCGCCAGCGTGAGGAGGGAGGTCTCGGGAAGATGCTGGACGAGGCTAAGTACATCACGGAGGAAGCCCTCCTTCGTGATGTGGACGCCAAAGAGCTTCGGCACCTGATCAAGCACGATCACAAGACCGATGCCAGCCTTGAAGCCGATCAGCACTGGCGCCGAAATCAGGTTTGCAACGAACCCGAGACGAAGGACTGAAGCGAGAAGAAGCAGGATCCCGGTCAGGGCAGTGAGGGTCGCAGTTGCTGTGATCAGCTTGCCTGGATCTCCGTCCGGCACGACCATGCCCAGCTCTGCGGCAGTGAGTATCGCCAGGGTCGTCGTTGAACTGGTGCTCAGGACCCGTGACGTGCCGAGGAGGGCATAGACGATCATCGGAACAAAGGCAGTGTAGAGCCCTACGCTGACTGGCAGGCCAGCGACGGTCGCATAGGCCATGGCTTTGGGCAAGACAACGGCCGCCGCCGTAAGGCCCGCGACCACGTCTGGACGCAGCCCGCGATCGGGCAGGTGAACCAGATTGCCCGCGCCGTCCGATGGCATCACGTAACACTCCTAATGTCCGTCGTTTAGCTACCGAACTAAATTAGCACACAGATTCGTAAAAATACTGCCTTCAAAAGAACTTACCGCGACAGGAGCGCGAGAATTAAAATCCTATTTCGTCATCGAAGTCTTGGTGACTTCAATCGTACACCATTCCACCGACAACCTGTCACCGTTCGGGCGAAGTGTCCTGCGCAAAAAAGAAGACATAGAGGGCAGTGCGAGCACGTTCACCAAAGATCAGCAGTGATATAGGTCTTGACTAGAAGAGGAGGAAACCGACGATCCTCCGTGATTATCCACCCTTAGCCTGATAATCCTTCCATTATTATCGCGACTATCAAAAACCGCGCTGTGATGCATCGTTGGATAGTTACTTATCACCAAATCTGAAGGATGATGGGTATGGCAAATTCGCCTCAATCGGGTGATGCCGTGCGATCGCATTTCTTTAACCGAATGCCAAAGCGGCTTTGAATGATCGCCGCTGTCCGAAAAAGGAGCCAATTCGATCGAGGAGAAAAGCAACACTTCATCTTCACGGCCTATGCGCCGTAATGATTAAGGCCGGCATTTCGAAGGCGATGTCACCGTTCTCGCCCGCGAATGGTTGGAGTGCCAGTTCAGCTTCTCGCGAGAGTTCTTCAAATTGTTGGTCGTCAAGCATACCGCCTAGGGTCCACGCGCACGCCCTCTCGGTCGATACCAGCGACGCGATCGACGCAAAACGAACTTGTCCGCTGTGTTGGCGGACCTGCGCATTCTCTATGCCCGCATCATTACAAAGTGACAGCAACGTCTCGGGGTTACCCAGTACGAAGGGAGCACGAAATGCGTCTGCCACCGGTGTTCCAAAGAGGCGCTCGAGCAGTTTGGCGAATGTGGAATAGCCGGGCGAATGGTCTAGTGAATCGCAAACGGCAACGGCGAGACTACCGCCTCGTCTAAGGACACGCATCATCTCCTTCAGGGCGGCGATGCGGTCACGGAAGAACATGATGCCAAACTGACTAACAACGGCATCGAAGGTGTTATCCTCGAAAGGGAGGGACTCTGCAACTCCCTCATGCCATTCGATTCTTACACTCTTGCGCCGTGCTACGCCCAACATTTCGGGGCTCGCATCAAGTGCGGAGACCTTTCCCCCTGTGCCAACCCTGCCGGCAGCGGCAAGCGCCAGCACGCCTGTCCCGCAGGCGACATCAAGCACCTTGCTGCTTGGGTTTATCTTTGCCGCGTCCAAGACAACGGCCGCCCATTGTTGAAACAATGCCGGAACAAAAAGTTCGTCATAGATTTCGGCCGGCGTCCGGATATCATTCGAAGTTTGCACGATGAGACCTCTTCTTCGCCGCGCCGACACTTGCGCGCGGTGGATGTCATGTCAGGAAAAGTGTAATCTCGAGCATGACCGGTTCCCATAACCGTATGTCCGAAACACTTGCTCTATCGTCCGCCATTCGGCCCCGGACCGATAAACTTGCGACGTCGCCAAATCTATGCCCCATGGCCGGCACACTGACGACGCGCGATCCATTGTCCGCTTTGTTGCGCGAGGTGAAGTTCACGGGCGCCCTGTTTTTTTTGGTGGATGCTTCATCGCCTTGGGGTGTCTGCGTTCCAGGGGCAAACAAATTCGCGCGGATCATTCTTCCGGACGCACACATATCCTTTCCTATCATATCGTACTGGAAGGTTCGGGCTGGGCTAGTGTGCGGGGAAGCGCCTGCGGGCAATTCGCTGCGGGAGATGTTCTCGTTTTTCCTCATTCCGATCCCTATGCAATCGTGAGTACCCGAGATCAGGCACCTGAGCTGGATGAAGCCGAAACATTAAATTTCTTTCGGGACATGGCTGCGGGCAAGCTGCCATTCGTAGTACAAGAAGGGGGCGGTGGCCCCGAGCGCGCTCGATTCGTTTGTGGGTTCCTTGGATGTGATACACGTCCATTCAACCCACTGATTTGCACACTGCCGAAACTGCTGCATATACATGGCGCCCTCAGTCCAGCCAATGATTGCTCGATCGACTAATTGGTCTCACCCTCGCTGAGGCAGAGAAGCAGCGCGCCGGCGGTGAGTGCGTTCGTCTGGGGCTTTGTGAACTGATGTTCGTTGAGGTAGTTCGTCGTTATCTCGAAACCAGTCCGCTCAATCAATCGGGATGGCTTTCAGGATTGCATGACCAGAGAGTTGGTCGAGTGCTTGCTTTGCTGCACCAACGTCCGGCTTACGGCTGGACGCTAGACAAACTTGGCCGAGAAGCAGGTATATCGAGATCAGTCTTGGCGGATCGTTTCATGAAGCTGGTTGGGTACCCGCCCATGCATTATTTGCTCCGATGGCGAATGCAGATCGCCGCGAGGCTGCTTTCCGACAGCACATCAACGATCGCTGAAGTCGCTGCCGCAGTAGGCTACGCTTCAGAAGCTGCTTTCAGCCGTACCTTCAAGAAAATCGCTGGAAGATCGCCAGCGACGTGGCGGCAATTCAGAGACTGAAGCTTCCGAAATTGCGATGAGCTCTCATGAGCTCGTCGACTTGGTTCCCAAGTATTTAGGTGCCGCGGAGGGCATTCGGGTGGAGCGGTGGGGGAGGGCGGAGCCATTCCCTTAAAGGTTCAACTACCGAACGAAGCGAAACAACCCCAGGTGGGTAAACTGTTTGTACACACGGATTTTTTTGCTATTACGTTTCTAGTGCGGGATAGCGAATGCGACTGAATTTTGCCAACATGGCCGACAACGAGGGACATGAAGCATCTGAGCACAAACATCGATGACGACCTCGCCGAACGCTTTTCAGAGCTGGCTCGTGCACATGGCGGCAAGTCGGCCTTGCTGCGTCACCTCGTGAGTCTGGCCGTTGACGGACCATCGCCACAGCAAACGCCGACGCTCCCCGAGCCAGCGGGGCGGGCCGTGCATCTGTCGGTGCGGCTTTCGGCCAACGAGGTCGCGGAGGTGAGGAAGGCGGCGGCAGCTCGTGGTATGAAGCCGTCGCAATGGCTTCGCTCGGTGGTTCGTGTTCGGCTTGGTGCTGGCACACAATACAACGCTTCAGAGGTGCATGCCTTGCGTGCCCTCACCAATCAGGTGCGTAGGATCGGCGTTAATCTCAATCAGCTTGTCCGCGCCGCCAATGAAGCCCGCCTGGAAAATGCGCCTTTCACCGTTGACAACAGAGTGCTGGAAACTACCCGAGAGAAAGCCGAACGGACGTTGACCACGCTTCATGTGCTGGCGCGTGGCAACGTCCGCGTCTGGGAGGGGCACGCCGATGGCGAATGACCCGAAGGTCCGCTTGCTTTACGAGGATTTTTACCAGCAAGTGGGCGTGTCGGCGGCATGGACGCCGCCAGCAAAAATCAGCGTCTATCGCGACGCGCTGACCAAAGGACGGACGACGCCCCGGCCGCGCAATTCGGCGGCGGACAAGGCAAGGCTGGCGCGCATCGCCGACAAGGCCCCGGAAGTCATGATCAAGATTACCGGACGCACACGCGAGAGCGGGCATCTGAAAGCGCATATGGATTATATCACTCGCAACGGTGAAGTGGGGGCAGAGACGGATTACGGCAACATGAAAGGCAAGGACGCCGTTGCTGATATGCATGCCGACTGGTCAGACGATGAAATCATCTATGCCGGGCAGTACCAGTTTCGCAAGGCGCCGCTTTCGGTGAACATGGTGCTGTCGATGCCGCCCGGGGTTGATCGCGATGCCTTCCGCAACGCGGTGCGCGATTTCGTGGACGCGGAACTGCTTCCCCGTGTCGATGTGATGGTAGCGTTTCACGACGACACCGAGCACCCGCACGCGCATGTCACCGTGCGCGGCCGCCAGCACAACGGCAAAACCTTCAATCCGGGCAAGCCGGTACTTCAGCGCTATCGGGAGCAGTTTGCCGGCGCACTGCGCCATCGCGGCATCGAGGCAGAGGCAACGCCGCGTTATGTGCGCGGCCATACCATGAAGTCCGAGCGGTCGCATGTGCGCCAGATGCGCGAGCGGGGGCTCATGCCCCGCAGCGAGAGTGCAGCGATCCGTGATGCCTACAACGATCTGCGGCGTTCCGGCGGGACAGACGGACGCAAACGACCATGGGAGGGCGCAGCCAGGGCGCGGCACGCAGGAATAAAGCATGTGTATTCAGCCGCGGCACGCGAACTGGCCGCAAGCGCCAATCCTGCAGACCGTGAGCTTGCCAAAAAGGTTGAAGCGTTCGTTCAATCAATGCCTTCTCCGGCATTCGCTCACGATCTCTACAAGCAGGCGCTTGCGCGGCAGCTTGCGGAAAGGACAAAGCCCCCACCAACGACAACGAAGCAGCGAGACGGGCCGGAGCGGTGACCGAACCTGGCAATGCAGCTGCTGTAAGAGCCTGAATTGAGCCAGTCCTTTCTCGCGCCGGGTCCAAGTGAATATACCGGGACTCCGGATGCTATGGTGCGGGTAAAGCGGTAACACGACCGCCGCCGACGCCATCGTTCGCCGTCGCTCAACAACTTCCGTCAAAACCTCGATCCGGTGCAGCTCGCGCAATTTGCGCCGACGCTCAAGCGCCATGTCGTTGGCGGTGACGCAATAATAGCCGTTGAGGTCCGGCATCTGCGGATCCGCGAAGGCATTGCGCTTGAGTTCACGGAAAATCGTCGAGCGGTGGCGGCCGAGCCTGGCGGCTATCAGTTCGATACCGATGCCGGCATCCGCCAGCGGGCGATCTTGCGGCGTTCATTCATATCAATCTGGGAGTAGGTGCGTTTCATGAGACATTCCTTGCGAGCGATAAGCCATTGTTATCTCTCGCAAGTCGCACTTCATCCTTGAACCCACCCGGCTACAAATGAATGTGGCAGCAAGGTTGGAATGTCCGCCGTTGCGCAAAGTAAAGATGTCACTTTGGGCGTCTTCAGCCATTTGGAAATGCGACACTCCAGCTCCAGCGCAAGCCCCGACCGGACCGGCTGGGCCGGGTTGCAAGGGGAGGGAGGGGGCGGGTGAAGGGCGCCGTCCGGCTTTAGCTTTCAGGCTTTCAATCTTCGCGCTCCTGGGGAATGATCTGGATCGGATCGACACTCCAGTTGGTTCTGCCAGGATTACGCAATGCTTCCCAAAATTGAGCTGCTTGCCGACGTTGATGTACTGACCCTGTCACCGCTGGTTCGC